>JAGCEE010000260.1 GCA_017650795.1 Clostridia bacterium
CAGGATATAGAAGAATAATTTAATTAATTCATAATATAATTCATAAAAGAGACCCAAAAGGTCTCTTTTTACATAAATACAATAAGGAGGATTCTATGGAAAGTAAAG
Organism: Clostridia bacterium; assembly: GCA_017650795.1. Classification (GTDB taxonomy): domain Bacteria; phylum Bacillota; class Clostridia; order Christensenellales; family UBA1242; genus HGM11367. Next base: position 109 of record JAGCEE010000260.1, read on the forward strand.
TTAAAGTTAAAGAAGTAGAATATGGTGATTTCAAGTGGCAACCTAACGAAGATAATAGCGAATTTACATTATTGGCTACTGCTAAGATTATATTGACTTTAAACGATGATAAACTATATACTTTCACTTTCAAAAAGAACTTTATCTGCGATGGTCTATCCGTGCCTAAAGCATTTCAATGGTTCTTACCTAAGTGGAGTAAAAATAATGCCTTGTACAACCTTGCAGGGGCTTTACACGATGCCTTATATGCCAATAAGGGCTTTGGTGTGTTTAATCGTGATGATGCGGACGCAATTTTTCGTGGGTTGTTAAGGGAAGCGGGTTGTAATCGTTTTCACGCAAGCACTGCAGATTTCATTCTTTGGATATTTGGGTGTGGTCATTGGGGAGATGATACATTTAATTGTAAAGATTTGGTTACATTGAAGATAATTCAATAAATATAGTATGCGTTGGAATACACAAGATATTGAAAAAGCCTTAGTTAAGTATAATGCCAAATACTTTGACAATGCCATCAAGGGAGAAATAACCGTTGTATGGTCAAGACAACTATATAATGTTCAATTTAACAATAGAGCCATTAAAGAAAGTGGTGCTGAAGCCACAATGTCTACAAAAGAAGATGGTTCACACACATTAAAGTTAAATACATCATTGTATAATGCCTCGCCAGCCCTTATGAAAAACACCATTGTTCACGAAATGATACATGCGTGGCAAGGTGAATACGAGGAAGAAATAGAAGGTGATTGGCACGATGATGTTTTCCTTGAATGGTGCGATAAATTGAACAAGACGGGTGATTTCAAATACCCATTAAGTCCAACGGCTACATTCAAAGAAGATAAAGCCTACAATAGAACCAATAAAAGTAGTGCTTACTACATTTACAAAATGACTGAAGGCGAAAATGGAGAAAAATTCCCTATTGGGGTGTTCGTAAATTTCCTTTATCTTGAAGAATATAATTGGTTAATCCATAAAGGCTTTGAAATTAAGTATTACAAGCATTTGAAACCTGGTCCAAATGCAAATTCGTTCATTAAGAACAAGTTATGTGACTTTAATGAGTTCTTTTTGAAGATTTCTGACTTTAAGAAATACAAATTGACACCAGATAACTTTGTACAAATTATTTTTGATGAACTTGGCAAGAACAAAGTATTCTGTGATGATGAATTTAACTACGAAAGTGGCGAATAATGATTAATGTTCATAAATATATGAAAAGAGGATTTATACAATGAATGATTTTGACGAAATTATAGACAAGTTGGCATTAATCAATGAAGAAACTGAAGAAGAAGTTCCTACAACTGCTGAAATGGAACAAGCTGCCAATGAAAAAGAAGATAAAGGTGAAGAAACCACCGATGAAAACATTAGCAAGGTAGTAAAGGAAGCTATTAAGCCACAAGTTGATATTGCAGCTTCTACTATCAATTCATTAAAGGATGCTTATTCTGATAGTTGTAACAATGCTAAGGAATTAAGCCTTATGATTGACCAAATCAAGAACTGGGAAAAGACAATTCGCGGTGCTTGTCAATCAATCGTTACTACTGTCAACAATAAAAAGCTATTTAAGACAAATGAAGATGGTAGTTGGGTAAAAGGTGAAGATGGTAAGTATGTAGCTTGGAATGGAAAACCCATTAACAAGGTATTTTCACCAAAGGCTTTTTCTTGGATTCGTGATAATGATAGTAGAGATAGAAGTACACTTGATTTGTGTGCTGCAATTATGATTTTCTACAATTCAATTCAAGGATAATTATTTTGTGAGGTAACAATGGCAGGAGCTAATACACCAAAACCAATAGAAATTATAGGTGGTGATGGTAACATTTATGTAGTTGACACTTGGAACCACGGTACAGTAGCCGACGGTGTTGTAATGACTGATTATACCATTAGACCAATATGTAGTGCTATACAAGGTGGTTCAAATGGGTTGTCTGCAGAAATAGAAAGAGCTAAGAAAGCCGAACAAGAAATATCCGCGGTAGTTGATGCTCACTATGATGAATACTCTACATTCAAGACAAGTGTAATTGCTTCCGCTGAATCATTTAGTGCTAGACTTGCTCAAGAAATATCAGATAGAGAAGATGGTGATGAAGATTTACAAGAACAAATTGATACTTTAAAAGCCGCAACTGATGTTATAATGGTTTATAATACTTATTCAGATTTTTCAACAAATTCTGGTAGTTTAACTTTAACTGATAATGATGTTATTAAAGTTTTAAATGATGAAGAAAGACAAGAAAATCAAACATATTATCAATATAGTACTGGTACATCAACTTGGACTTTTATAGGAGAACTAGACCCTTATTATTCTAAATCTGAATTAAACAATGCTGCCGGAAAAAATATAAACATTACTACTGCAAATGGAATAAAAATTAATACAAATGATAATGTAGTATTTACCACTGTATCTTCAAATGGATTTAGTGGAAAAAACCTTAGTGGTGCTTCTAAAAACGATTCCATAGATAATTTATTTGGTTCTGCTTATAGTGGTGCTGAAGCAAGTGCTTGGATTTATGCTAATTCTGCTATACTTGATATACAACCTGGATATGGTTTAACTTATGATATTAATGAACAAGGAAATAAAGTAATTGGCATAAGACAAGACCACTGTGATTATTACGGTAATAGTTTAGCATTGGGTTCTAATAGTACTGCTAATGGTGATAATTCATACGCATTTGGTATGTCTTGTGTTACTAATGGCAGCAACGCATTAGCAATAGGTGATAATGCTCGTGCAACTACTGGTGCTATTGCTTTAGGTACATATAATAGTGCTATGGGTAAATACTCATTAGCATTAGGATATAACTCAACAGCATTTAATCAATTTAGTGTTGCTATTGGTAGAGGGTTAAGTGGTGAAGCACCAATTACATTAGGTACTTGGAATGATAATGTTGCAGGTGCTACATTTATAATTGGTGATGGTACTGGAACACAAGAAGGTCATGATGTTGTTCGTAAAAATGCTTTAGTAATTAAAGATGGTCTTGTAAGTGGTAGAGATTTCAGTGCTGGTAATGTAAGTCTTTCTTCATTAACTAATATATCAGCATTTGGTAATGGTATTACTAATACTGCAACATTTAATTTGTCCGCAGTAAAATTGAGTGCTGGTCAAGGTATTGGTTTCAAGAATGATACTAATGGTGTATTATCTATCACCGCTGAAGGAACTACATATCAAGCCGGTGATTATATATCAACCGCAAATAAAACTATTGCTGTAACTGGGAATTTGATTACATCTGCTAATGCTGGTTCTGCTGCTAGTGCTTGGATAAATTCTAATAAGAGTACAATAGCTTTTACTACAAGTTTCAATGGTACAAGTAATGTAATTACTGGATATGGCACATCTTCATTTGCTGGCGGTATATCATCAATTAGTGTTAGAGGTTCAGTATTTACTGGACGAAATGTTAATTTATATGATAGTAATAACATTGATTTTACTACGGCAAATAATAGTTTAACGATAGATTTACATAATAACATTACTTTAGGTGAAACTGAATCCAAACAGGTTCTTATATTAACAGAAAATAATGATGAAGTAGTTATAGGTGCAGATGGACCAGTTATTGCCATTAATAATACTAGCCAGTCGCAATTACAATTATTTAATAATAAAATAACTAGAGATGGTAAAAATACTACTTGGGATAAAGTTATAAGTGCAAGTAATGGAAATTTTGTTTCAGCTGCAAATAACCAAACTCTAACTTTAGCATCTGCAACAACTGCTATAACACCTAGCACAATGAGTAATAATATAATTTATTTAGTGTAGTGAGTTAAAATGTTAGTTAAGAAAAACGGTAGCACGGAAGAAAAAGTTATCCCATTAACAACGGGATATATCACAGACAATAATAATTATACGGCATCCTATTCTTCATTTAATATGAAGATGATGGCGTCTACTGACAAAATTTATTTCCCTGGTACAAATGCTTTAGCTGCTGGGCGATATGAAGTTGTAGATGATTCTGGTAATTATATAGCAACTAAAGGTATAGGAGCAAATTCAACCAATTACTATATAAGTGTGTATAACCAGTATAACTATACACCTGGTGATGCATATTTAAATTCAGACTCATTTAATAATTTTAACAACATAAAAAACTGGATAGACTTCGCTACATATCCAAATGATTTAAGTGCTAATATAAATGGTACTTCATATAAAAATATAGTTTATTATGAGCCAAACAATCCTGAAAACATTAAATATGTTGAATCAGGTGGAATTGTTCGTGTACCAATAGAAGATAATAAATTAAATGAAATTTATAGGTATGATGGTAGAAACCAGCCAGCATCAGCTATTTGGCTTAACTCAGCATATAGAATAAATAAACTTTTGCGACTTGAAATTCTTGGTGTAGATTTTGATGAAGATACAAAAGGCCAGTATTGCGTTGGTTATTTAAAAAACAATTATTTTTCCGCATATAAAGATACAGATAGTGCTGCATTATATAGTGCTTATGTTGTTGTAGATTCAAAAAATCTAGGTAATTATGTAACTCGTAATTATCAAACAAATACTATGATTGTAAATTGCGATTTCATTCAAGATTTTGTTTATAATGCTTATTATTCTTGGTATACGGGACACGAACTTAGAGGTTTAAAATATAATGATAGTATATTGTTAAATAGAGAGTATTATACATCTGGTATTACAGCAACATTATCAGATGTTAAATCAACTGGGGCATATAATTTAAATATAACAGGTAATAACATTAAATTTGATTTTAATACAACCGGTTATCCTACAACAGGAAAAGTATATAAGAGCGATAACCCTTCCGTTACAGCCGAAGTTACAGCCCAAGTAACTTATAAAAAGCAAATACAATCAACTATTACAACGGATGGTCTAACAGACCAACATTGGGCTGGTTCTACCGGAACAAAAACATTAACAGGTGGTGGTGGTAAATATACATTTACTGGACACATGTACTTACCACAGCGTAATAATAAACTAATGATAGCTTCTAAAAATACTACTACTTTAAATAACCCAAGTGCTGGGATTTACTATGACCTTTCTTCAAATAAAATTGCTGGTTATTATGGTGGCTCAATCTTATTCAGTGGTGAAAATTTAGATAGTTATTGGAATGGTAATAAGTATTTCTATGTTGGTATGAAAGGAACTGTTTTAAATTCAGATTTCTCAAACTGGAAACCTTATGAATCAACTGCTAATAACTATGCTTGTAAAATTTATAAATTCAATTCCGACCACTTTAAGAAAGTAAGTACAAATACATATTTCTTTGAAGATGATAATATATGCGATTTGTGCCAAAACTCAAATTATTATGCGAACCCAAACTTTAATCGTTCGTATGCTATCGGACCATTCTTCGTAAAGATGGATAAAATTTATACTGCTACAGCAACTGACGATGCTCAATTTGTATCAACACTTGATATAAAAGAAAGTGATGGTATTCCTATTCCTACTGTAATTGATACTATGCAGTATATTACAGAAGGTGATATAAATGACTTTATAGTAACTAAACCAAAAAATTCAATGTCTTATTCACAAGATGCAAGACACTATCATTTGGGAGTTACGAATGACAGTACATATTTGAGTTTAGACTTCCCAAATCAATATAAACCAAATACTCCAATTACATTAAGTACAAATATAACTGAAATTACAAAATTAGGGAAGGCACTTAGTGGTATAAATGGTATATATCAAGCTGGGTCTTTAACTAAATTGACTGCTATTAAAGATGGCTGGGGATATGGAATGTGGATAACTGCTATGAATGGTACATTTGCTGGTGCTACGGCATTAAAAGAAATACCAGATTCTTGGCAGAATTTAGGTCGTTTACAACAAGCTAATACGATGTTTAAAGATTGTAAATCATTAACAAGTATTCCAGGTTTCTATAATTTAGGAAGTCTTGCAGTTGCTAATAGTATGTTTGAAGGTTGTACTGGAATTTCGTCAATAGCCGGTTCATTAACAGCATTAACGGCAGGAGATGCTATGTTTAGAGATTGTAAAAATTTAACTGGACTTCCGGCATCTTGGTCTTGGATGAAAAATAACGAATATGCAAATGATATGTTTGCTGGATGTACAAAATTACAATATATACCAGATGATTTAATGAGCGAAACAAGATTAGGTCAAAACGGTCACTTCGCGGGTATGTTCTCTGGTTGCACAGCCCTTACGGCTGATATAGGAAATATACTTACTGCCATTAAAAATCATTATTATGCTGGAGCAACCGCATACTACTCAAATATGTTTAAAGGTTGTACTGGTGTTCATAGTGGTTCAAATGATTATAATGCAATTACTGCCGATACAACGGCTGCAGGTTGGTATAACTACATCTTTGGTCTAAATTAAATTATATTTTAACTTACCACAGCAAGGACTAAAGGTCAATTCACTAAATTTAACTTGTCCGTTTATTGAATACAAATCAACACGAACAAATTTAAAATCCGAAGCCAATTTTTTAACGATTGGCTTCATTTTTTCTAATATGACCTTTTCACTTTCTAATAAATTAAAACGCATTGGTTTTAGTCCAATGTAAGCATCTGGTGTATTACCATCTGCGTCTGTAAATGTAAAATACTCTTCTAAATTCTTTCCAATCTTTCGGACTGTTTGAACATATTTAATTTCGCCATTCTCACACCAAAAATTCCAATCTTTAAGTTGTCCTAAATCTGGTTGTACAATAATTCCACGATTTATATTTTCATACTGCCATTCATATCCATCAATATAGGCATAGTTCAAAAATAACCATTCATTCATTTTGGAAATTAAGTAACTTGGGTCATTTCCTTTCTTCTTTTCAAATCGCATATTCCAACCAGACCCGTGATTACATCTAAAAAACCATTTACCATCTGGCAAATGATTAAACATATCCAAAGTAAATTCTGTGTTTATGAAAATATAAGCTGGAGAAATAACAATGTCTTTTAATGAACTCAAAGATAATTCTTTATGAGCCAAAATCTTGTCAGCCCAAAAGGTCTTTCTTTTATCCTTGTCAAAAATTTTATAATAATTAATTCTATCCACAAGTGTTTGTGGATTTTCCAAGTTCACATTAGGTAAATTTTTCTTTACCC
>JAGCEE010000261.1 GCA_017650795.1 Clostridia bacterium
AATGGCAAAACAAATTAAGTTTGATACAAATGCTAGAGAAAGTTTATTGAGTGGTATCAATCAGTTGGCTAATGCAGTTAAATCTACACTTGGTCCAGCTGGAAAGAATGTAATGATTGATAATGGTAATGGTTCACCAACCATAACTAAGGATGGTGTAACTGTTGCCAAGTCAATTGACCTTGAAGACCCTTATGAAAATCTTGGAGCACAGATGTGTAAGCAAGTAGCTTCCAAGACAAACGATATTGCCGGTGACGGAACGACCACTGCGACTGTACTTGCCCAAGCTATCGCAAGGGAAGGATTGAAGAATGTAGCCGCCGGTGCTAACCCAATGGAATTGAAAAAGGGTATTGATGCAGCTGTCAAGGACATTACAACCAACCTAGACCAGTTAGCCCAAAAGGTAGAAGGTAAGAAGTCCATTGCACAAATCGCAACCATTTCTGCCAACAATGATGAAGAAATTGGTCAGTTGATTGCTGATGCTATGGAAAAGGTAGGTGAAAATGGTGTAATTACCATTGATGATAGCAAGACTGCAGATACCACATTGGAAGTTGTAGAAGGTATGCAATTTGACCGTGGTTATTGTTCACCTTACTTTGTTACAAATTCCGACAATATGAGTTGTGTTTTGGAAAATCCTCTTATTCTTTTGTATGATAAGAAGATTAGTACAATGGCTGATGTATTACCACATTTGGAATATGCAGCCAACAATGGTAAGCCACTTTTGATTATTGCCGAAGATGTTGATGGTGAAGCATTGACTGCTATGGTTTTGAATAAAATGCGTGGTTCATTAAAGGTTTGTGCTGTAAAGGCACCAGGTTATGGTGATAGTAGAAATGAAAACCTTAATGATTTGGCTACATTGGTTGGTGGTATTCTAGTATCCGAAGAAACCGGTGTTAAGTTGAATGAAGCAGACCCACAAGCAATTATGGGTAGTGCTAAGTCGGTTACCATTACCGCCCATTCAACAACTATTGTTGATGGTGCTGGACAAAAAGAAACCATTTCAAATTTGATTGCTTCCTTGAAAGCAAGAATCACCCCAGAAACAAATGCTTACGAAAAGTCCAAACTTGAAAATCGTATAGCTAAACTTAGTGGCGGTGTAGCTGTAATCCATGTTGGTGCAGCCACTGAAGTTGAAATGAAAGAAAAGAAAGATAGAGTAGATGATGCCCTACACGCAACCAAGGCTGCAGTTGAAGAAGGTATTGTAGTTGGTGGTGGTGTAGCTTTGCTTAGAGCTTCCAAGGGCTTGACTTGTAAATCTACAAACGATGAAAAGACTGGTTATGCTATCGTAATGAAAGCCGTTGAAGACCCACTTAGACAAATCGTAACTAATGCTGGCCTTGAAGCTAGTGTTGTAGTTAATAAGGTCAAGGAAATGGAAGGCAACTTTGGTTTCAATGCCAAGATTGGTGAATATCAGAACTTGGTTGAAAATGGTGTCATTGACCCTTGTAAGGTTACAAAGACAGCTTTAAAGAATGCTGCAAGCATTGCTGGCTTGATTTTGACAACCGAGTGTGTAATTACTACCATTCCCGAAAACAAGCCTGAAACACCTACTATGACAATGCCAATGGGTATGATGTAATAGTATCTAAGTAAATAAAAATTAACAAAGTGGTGGTTGAAAAACTGCCACTTTTTTCTATATTTGGGTTCACAAAAATTAAAACATAAATAGGTAACTATGAAAAAGACAATTACATTAATTTTAATTTCTATTGCCCTAGCATTTGCCAGCTTTGGTAATTCCAAGGATTACTACATCAACAAGGGAACCGAATATATCCTCCAAGTCAATAAGAAGATTGCCGATTCCACCGCACAAGAGATTAGTTCAATCCTATGGGAACAAGCCCTAAAACACAACCTAGATTACCATTTTGTGCTTGGTATTATCACTACAGAAAGTAGATTCAATATCAATGCCAAGTCCTATTGTGGTGCTATTGGTCTAATGCAAATTATGCCACGTACAGCCCAATATATCGCAAAGAAATACAAGATTGAATACGATGAAAACCTTTACGATATTGAAACGAATATCAAGATTGGTGTTGCCTACCTATCACATTTGAAAAAGAAATTTAACAATTATGAATTGGTAGCTGCAGGTTACAAT
>JAGCEE010000262.1 GCA_017650795.1 Clostridia bacterium
AATACAACTCTAAGTGGTGTTGAAGGTACTGGTTTAGGTATGACTGTTGTTAAGTCATTCGTTGATTTGTTAGGTGGAACTATTTCCTTCAAGAGTAAGAAAGATGTCGGCACAACTTTTGTTATCGAATTACCATTTAAATTACAACAAGGTACTGCTCCAACACAAAATACAATTAGTATGTTGTGTAAAGCTTGGTATGACGATACAAGAGATGATGCAGATACTTTGCCAAAGACTGTAAACACTGCTACAACAGTTACAGACGATGTTATCGCATATAAATTAAGACCTATCTTTGTTGTGGGTGGTTTGTTCGGTAGATATATTCCAACTTACGGAACTGATATTAACTACAAACCAATGAAGTGTTTCGTTAATAATTCTACTGTATTGTATAAGGACAATTACTATGCTACAGTAGATTCTAATTATAAACGAGCTGAAAACGCATTTGGTGTAATCATTGGTAAGGTTGATTATGCTTCAACCACTAACAGTTTCTATTTTGAAGCGTCAATGGCTTGTAACAACTGTAAATTCTCTGCTATGTCTACTGTAGGCGAACCATTCAGAGTATTTGCAAACTATTTTGACAGTAATTCACATAACTGGATTCCAATAACTTCTGCTGCTGAAGAACAAGGTAAGTTAGTTCTTAATTCTGCTATGTCAAATGCTAGATATGTTGGTATCTACGAAATTAAGAACAATTTAATGGATAGTGTTTCATATACTGTAAATGGCGCCTATACAGCATTATCAAATCCAGTATCAGATACTTCTAAAAAATCTTTGACAAACATTGGTGTATATTGGGGTGCTGATTATCCAATAGATGTATCTTCTCACTATGGCGGTATTACAAAATCATTTGAATTAAATGGTTTCCAAATTGCTGATAATGATTTCTATTGGACTACAACAGTTGGACAAACACCATATTTATGGGGTCCTTATAACATTCTTCACGATAAATTGTTTGAACCAAACTTTGACCCAACAACATATACAGGTGGTTATAACAAACGAAATATGGCATCCAAACTAATTAACTTGTTTGGTTGTTACTCCAATGTTGATGGCTGGATAAACATTTACGATAACTATATGAATAACTGGAACTATATGGAAATTCCAAGTTACTTCTCAGCACACACATCATTTACTCCACAAGAAGTTTATCAAATTCAAAGGTATTGGAACAGAAATAGAACACATTATAATGGATATACAACTAACACAGCTAGAATTGTAGAAGAATTGGACTGGGATGTCACATCTGGTGGTGATTTCACAGCCGTATCTGGTTTATATACAGAAGGCCTTTTGCCTTGTCAAATAAACCAATTTAATGCCGCTGGTACACAAAATGCTTTAGATGGTTATACTACAGTTGATTTCTTACATTTCGGCTGGTATGATGTAGACTCATTTAATGACCAGATGGTTGGTGTAAATTATGGTGAAGGACAACCATTATCTTATTTCTATGCACGTGAATTGAACTGTAACATTTTAATGACAAGTTCATTTAAGAATCCTAGAAGATACAAGAAAGATATACTTCACCATTTCAACCCAACATTCTATGCTGAACCAATAGAAG
>JAGCEE010000263.1 GCA_017650795.1 Clostridia bacterium
GTTAGTGAAAATCAAGGAAATAGTTATAAGGGGAACTGATTATGGAACAAAAATATTGGGGAAAATCAAACGAACTTTACAATATACTATATGAAGATGACAGACATATACTTGTGCAAAATGATGAAACAAAGACATATAGTTTTGGTATGCCAAAAGATTTTGGAAGTTTGTATGGTTTTCCTATAAATCAAAGTATTTTAACAAAAAGTGAGTGTATAAATTTATTAAAGCGTTTTATTGAAATTGACAAAAAATATAATGATGTAAACAAAACACAAAAATTTTATGAAACAATGATTTTAATTTTGGAGGGACAGAATGAATACTTTATATGAAATATCAAACGAATTAAGAGAAGTTTACAACAAACTTGAAAATGGCGAAGGAATTGATTTGGAAACTGGCGAATTAGACCAAGAACTTGTCAATGCTTTGGAAGTCAGCCAAGCAAACTTACAAGCAAAAGGTATTGACATTGGCTATGTTATAAAGAGTTTTGATGATGAAATTGACTTATACGACCGAGAAATTAAAAGATTGACCGAAAGAAAGCAAGCATTAAAAAATGCACAAGAAAGAGTTAAAAATAACCTTAAAAATGCAATGGAAGAGTTTGGTATTGTTGAGATTAAAGGCGGAACACTTAAAATTAGTTTTAGAAAGAGTGAAAGTGTTGAAGTTGACAACATTGAAGAACTTGATGATAAATTTAAGCGAGTAAAAGTTGAAGCAGACAAAACAGCAATTAAGCAAGCAATAAAAAGTGGAGAAGAAGTAAAGGGTGCAAGATTAGTTGAGAATAACAACTTGCAGATAAGGTAAGAGTATGAGTGAAATGACAGATTTTTATGGTTATTATGATGATGGCGATGATAGTTTTATAGAAATTGAAATTGTAAATGATTTAATGAATTATAAAGACGAAACTATATATAGAGAATGCAAGCAATTAAAAATATCAAATGACTATGAATATAAACAATTATGCGAAAACATTTTGCAATACTATGAAAAATATAAAAAATTAAGTGATAGACAAAAATGTGCATTATGTTGCTTGCTATACAATCAAGGATTTGTCGAGTTGGAGGATTAAGTTATGGAATATGATTTATACAATGAACTAATGCAAAAATCGAATGAATTGGACATATCAGTAAAATCACTACGAAAGACAGGACAAGAGTATGCAGAAGCATATACAAACTATCGTATGGAACTAGCAAAAGAACTTATGAAATTAAAAGCCGAAGGTTATGCAATAACACTTGCAGGAGATATAGCAAGGGGAAAACCTGAAATAGCACGCTTAAAATTCCAAGAGATAGCAAAGGAAGCAATATACAAAGCAAATTTGGAAAGTATAAATGCTCTTAAATTGCAGATTAAGTTATTACAAAGTCAAATTGATAAGGAGTGGAGCAGTGAAAACTAAAACAAGTAAATTAGCAAAGTTAGAACGAAACAGAAAATCAATTTTAACTGATGATTTGAAACACTGTTTTATTTGCAAACAAAGTCCAGTGGATATTCACGAAATTTACTCGGGAAGTAATAGAAAAGCATCAATGGAAAATAACTTTTGTATTCCACTATGTAGAGAACATCATCAATTTGCAACAATAAATAGTTTGTTTAATATGCAGTTAAAAAGATTATGTCAAACAAAGTTTGAAGAAACACATAGCAGAGTAGAATTTATGCAGATAATAAAAAAGAATTATTTGGAGTGATATATGAATTATAGGCAGATATTCGCAAGAAAAGAAGAAGAAAAGAAAAAACTACTTGTATTAAATTCGCAATTAGACAATCAAAGTGGCATATATATTTTTACTCGTTTTGAAAATGGGTTTAAGTTTGCTTATGTTGGGCAAGCACTTCACTTACTGGATAGATTAGTTAGCCACTTACAAGGTTATGAACAACACATTGATAGGTCACTTAAAAAACATAAATTATGGAGCAAAGACAATCCTAATGGTTGGCAATTAAAGTTTATACACTGTCACCAAGAGAACTTAAACACCATTGAGCAACAAATGATTTTAGATTATGCAACAAGTGGATATCAAATGCTTAACAAAACAAGTGGAAGTCAAGGAACTGAAAAGTTTGCAATAGTTGACAATCAAAGAAAAGGTTATTTACAAGGCAAGAATGACGGCAAAATTGCCACTATAAAACAAATTAAGGTTTATTTTGATAAATACCTAGATGTAATAATAAAACAACCGACAAACAAAATAAAAGAAAGAAAATTAAAAGAATTTATAGAATTATTGGAGGGAACAGATAATGGAAATAAGGAAACCAGAGTTGACTGAGAAAGAAAAGAAACTTGGAAATGAAATCCACCGAATACTTATGAGCCACGATAAACCTATAACAAAAGAGTTTATATGTCAAAGTTTAGGTTGGGAGTATAATTCAAGCACTGAAAGAAAGGTGCGAGATTTGTTGTCAAAGATAGCAAAAGTTAAGCCACTGATTAGTACAAGCGACCAAAAGGGTTATTATATAGCAAGAAAAAAAGAAGATTTGGAAGCGGTTAAACATCAGTGGATTGAACACAATAAAAGGGTCGCTGAAATAAATGATAGAATAGCACCCTTGCAAAAATTTATAGAAATGTATGAGGAGAAATAAGAAATGCAAAAATTTATTGGAACAGGGAATTTAACAAGAGATGTAGAAAAGGTTAGCGACAATTTAGCGAAGTTTACAATTGCAATACCAGAAGATTATGAAAAAGATGGAGAAAGACCAGTTCAGTTTTTCACAATTATATGCTGGAACAAACTTGCAGAGAACTGCTTGAAGTATTTGACAAAAGGCAGTAAAGTCTTGGTTGAAGGAAAATTGCAAAAGAGAACTTATGAGCAAGACGGAACAAAAAAATACATAACCGAGATTCTAGCAAAATCGATTGAGTTTTTAGTAACAAAAAAAGATGAGCCAAAGCTGACACCAATTGATGATGACAAAAATCCTTTTTAGGAAATTTGTGAAAAATGCTTTACAAAAGCAAAAAGATAGTGTATAATAAAAATGTTCATAGGACAAAACTCACATATTTAGA
>JAGCEE010000264.1 GCA_017650795.1 Clostridia bacterium
AAATAGCCTTAATGAAGCCGATAAAGAAAAAACCATTGTTGATGATAATGGTGTAATTCAAGATAAAGTAAATGAAAAAGAATTTACTGAATGGCTTAAAAAGAATTTGTCTAAAGTCAAGCTAGTAAAAGACAAGAAAACTGGCCACGAAGAATTAAAATACAATGACAAGTATATCAATGCCAAAAATGTTGAATACGGTATTGTATCAATCTATAATAAGCTAAAAAGTCCAAGTTCAAAGGATTTCTTTGAAAAAGACGAAAATGGCAACATTAAGCCCCTTGATAAAGAAAAATTTGAACTATTGGGAAAAACAATGGGGTACAGAAGTGCTTTAGCCATTATGAAGAATGGTGATGATTTTAGGGCTGCTGTCAAGGATGTTATGTCTGATGAATCCAATATGTCAATCAAAAATTTGGAAAATGTATTTGAATATTTTAGTTTGGCAGGTGCTATCAAGACAATCTACAATGAAAAGAATCACGAAAAGGACAATAAGGAAACTGTCAAATCACTAAACGATGTATTAAAACAATTATCAAGTACAAACAACCGTGATAAGGCTATTGATATGATTAAGCACCGTTTTGGTAAGGAATATGACCAAAATGTAGCCATTTACAAAAATTCATTTGACAAGGGCTTAAAGGATATTCGTACCGCTATGGCTAAACCTGACTTTGAATGGAAAGACCCAGCTACTGGTTTACCACCAAAAGGATTCAAGGGAAATGCCACAAAGTTTTTGGGTAAGAAGTTCGCACAAATTGGTGCTTTGGCTGAAAACTTGGCTAAGAAGATTCCATCACAACATAACATTGAAAATGATATGGCTCGTATGCTTGTTTTCGGTGTTAAGATGTTGACCAAGGGTGTAAGTTTCATAGCAAACTTGATTCGTGGAATATCCGATGCCCAACAAATGCGTAAGATTTGGAGTAAGAAGAAACTTAGTGATGTTGAAGATGAAATTGACAAGTTCTTAAAAGAATTTAATGCTTGGAAAAAGAAACAACAGAAAAAAGAAGAGCCAAAGCAAGAACAACCAAATGAACAACCAAAACCTGAAGAAAAGAAAGATGATGGTAGTTCTGAACAACCTGGTGAACAATTAAATGCTTCATTACAACAAATCTTCAAGAATATCCTATTGACTGAAGATGAAGATAATGAAAGAAAAGAATTGTTAAAGAAATTTAACGAATTGATGTATAGTCACGTCATACCTTATTATTGCTACAAGTTATCAAATGTAGTTTATTCGTTTGAACACAAGGATGGCTTGTATATCCTTGACTATGCTGACGATAAGTGGAGTACAAACAATACAGCCAATGGTAAGATTACTTACATTGAAGACAATGGAAAACTTATTATTAAGTATTACACAATGATTAAGAATAAGTTGAAAGTTGTGCTTGATGAATTTAAGGATGAAAGTTCCAAGGATGCTTTCCGTGGTTGGACTAAACTTAAATACGATTCAAGTGTTCAAGGTGAATTTGGAAATTTCTTGAAACAATTCAATCCAGAATTGCCATTAAAGGGCTTCTTGGAAATTTACAATGGTGATGTTATCGTAAATGGTGATTTCAAAACATATAAAGATTATATGGGTTACATTGATAAATCATACGAAAGAATTGTCAAGT
>JAGCEE010000265.1 GCA_017650795.1 Clostridia bacterium
AAAGAAAAAATTATTAAAGTTAGAGAATTTATGAAAGAGGAGGGTATAAAATATGAGTAATGAAGTTACAAAAGTAAATACTAAAATGGGGTTTACAAGTTATATTACAAGTACAGGTATAACACAAAAAATAAATAATATTATTGGGGATGATAAAAAGGGTGCTAGATTTATTTCTAGTATAGTAAGTGCCGTAAATAATAATCCTACTTTAAAAGAGTGTGATAATCAAAGTATTATAAGTGGTGCATTATTAGGAGAAAGTTTAAATTTATCACCATCTCCACAATTAGGTCAATATTATTTAGTACCTTTTGAAAATAAAGATAGAGGTAAAGTTGCTACATTTCAATTAGGATATAAAGGTTATATTCAATTAGCAATTCGTAGTGGTCAATATAAAAAACTTAATGTACTTGCTATTAAAGAAGGAGAATTAGTTAAATATGACCCACTAAATGAAGAAATAGAAGTTGATTTAATTGATGATGAAGAAAAGAGAGAAAAAGCAAAAACAATAGGTTATTATGCGATGTTTGAATACAATAATGGTTTTAGAAAAACTATGTATTGGTCAAAAACAAAAATGGAAAAACACGCATTACAATATTCTAAAGGTTATCAAGCAAAAAAAGGATATACTTTTTGGGAAAAAGATTTTGATGCTATGGCATACAAAACTATGTTAAGACAATTAATATCTAAATGGGGTATTATGAGTATTGATATGCAACAAGCATTTGAAGGTGATATGGCATATATCAAAGAAGATGGTACAAAAGAATATGTTGATAATGAAGAGATTGTTTCAAATGTACCAGATGCAGAAATAATAGAAAAAGAAACTAAAACTGTTAGCAGTTTAGATGAATTATAATTATGAATATAAGTATATTTGATGTCATATATTCACAAAAGAAAATAACAAAACCAATTAGGTTAATAGAATTTTTTGCAGGATATGGTAGTCAAGCATTAGCATTAAAGTATTTAGGTGTACCGTTTGAACATTATAAAATATGTGAGTGGGCAGTTAAAAGTATTCAAGCATATAAAGATATACATTTTTCAAAAGATAATATTGATTATTCAAAACCATTAAGTATAGAAACAATAAAAGACTATTTGCTTGAAGTTGGTATATCTTCTAATTATAATGAACCAATGACATTAGAACAAATAAAAAGATTAAATGAAAAACAAACAAGAACAATTTTTAATAATATATGTGCTACTCATAATTTAGTAAATATTCAACAAGTTGAAGGTAAAGATTTAGAAATAACTGATACTGATAAATATGAATACATATTAACTTATTCATTCCCTTGCCAAGATTTATCACTAGCAGGTAAAGGTAAAGGAATGAGTGATACATCAACAAGAAGTGGAATGTTATGGGAAGTTGAAAGAATATTAACTGAATGTAAGGAACTTGGAACACTACCACAAATCTTATTAATGGAAAATGTGCCACAAGTACATGGTATAGACAATGTTAATGATTTTAATAAATGGCAATTAAGACTTGAAGAATTAGGATATAAGAACTATTGGCAGGATTTAATTGCAACTGATTATGGAATACCACAAACAAGAAATAGATGCTTTATGGTAAGTATATTAGGAGATTATTCTTATACATTTCCTAAACCAATACCACTTAAATTAAAATTAAAAGATATATTGGAAAAAAATGTTGATGAAAAATATTATTTAAGTGATAAGCAAATAAAAGACATTCAAAGTTGGAAAGCATATGAAAAACCACTTGAAACAATAGATAAAGAAATATCTAAAACATTAACTACTGCAACATTCTTAGAAGCAACTTCTTCTGTGTTGTCGTAGTAGTAAGAAATAGTTCTATCCACTATACGTTGAGCGTGCTCAATCTTTTCTTCTCTTGTAGATTCTGCTTCATAAATCTTTTTAAACG
>JAGCEE010000266.1 GCA_017650795.1 Clostridia bacterium
ATTAAGAAGTTCAATGTAAAAAATTTGGAGAATGTTTAAATGGCTGTTACAGTAAAAAATTTCATCTATAATGGTAAGTTCACAAACTTATATTATGTTGTTAAAACCATTTTAACAAACGATAATTATTGTCAAAGAAAATATCTTGCTGAGATGTTTGATGATTGGCACTATTTCCGTAACATACAACTTAAATTAGGTAATGACTTAATCAATACAAAAGAAGGTAACAAGTCTTACTTTAGTATTTCACCAGACCTTTACGAAACTTATGTTGATGCTATGTTTAGCATAAACAAACAACCTATTAGATGGACAGATATACCAAAGAAAGTAGTACCAAAAGACAATGTTCACTATGTTCATTACGATATGGAAGTTGAATCTATGGATATGAAAACCGCCAAGCAAATTCTTAATGAAAATGGATTCTTGCTTGAAGATACAAACACCAAAAGCCTTGTAGGTAAGTTTTGGTCAGCTAAAAAGAATGGCGAAACTTTATCAAAAGAAGATGCTGAAGAATTGTTAAATGCCCCTGACTTTGATGAAGTAGTAAACCCAAAATACAAGAATTATATCTTGTCAGTTTGTAGAAAAGTTTTGGGTATTGCTAAACCTGAACAACCAAAAGAAGAAGTTGAACAAAAAGACTATAAAAAACTAGGTGACTTATTGTATGATACATGTTCAAGTTATGGTGCAATTGAACATATTGACCTTGATGGCTATGAATTTGATATAATTAGAAGTGCTAAAAGTTTATCCAAAAATCTTGAAGAAATAAAGAAATTCTTCCAAAATTTTAGTGAAGAAGATTTTAGCAATATTTATGTTTCTAGTAATACTTTATATAAGGTGTTAGAACATCTAAAAACTTTTAAAAGTATAGTTGATGAACTTATAGAAAACAATGGAAAACCAGTTCGTGCTGGTGATGATAAATCTTCTCCATATCCATCTGTTAGTGAACTTAAAGAGTATTCATCTATACTAACCAAAGTAATTGATAAATTTACTGAAAATAAAGATAATATATCAAACAAATATGTTAAAAATTATACCAAGAAATTAAAATCATTGGTAGGAAAATTCTGGTCAGCTAAAAAAGGTGGTGCTAAATTAACTAAAGAAGAAGCCGATGAACTTTCTGATATTTTGTTTAATTACGATATGAATAGTGTTATTAATTCTGTATGCGGTAAATACAAAGACTTTATTCAAAATAACTTTAGAAAATATTCCGAAGGTTATGTTCCACCAAAGAAAAAATATGACGATGACCCTTGGGCAGGTGTAGAAACTATGAGTGATGCTCAATTAAAACGCTGGGGTCATTGGCACTAAAAATTAAAATCACAATAAAAATAAAGGGCTGGAAAATTAATTCCAGCCCTTTTGAGGTAACAACAAATTCTTAAAGTGGTTCACCATCAAAGGTTTCAATTTCTGGGTGGGCAATCTTCAAAGCCGGTCTAAACCACCATTCATTTTTGTTCTTATCACTATCCAAAAGCAAACGATGATTACAAGTTCCCATCATATTGATGTACCAAGCCTTAAATTCCGGGGTAAATTCTCG
>JAGCEE010000267.1 GCA_017650795.1 Clostridia bacterium
AATCAAAAAAACATTGCTTTTTGTGAAAAAATTTGTGAATTATTAAATGTAAATAATAAAGAATTTAAAAAGTATATAAAAACATTTTATCCAATAAAATTTAGGTTAGAATATGTGGGAAAAATAAAAAGTGTTTCGTATATTAACGATAGCAAATCAACCAATCCGGACTCTTGCATTAAGGCATTAAAATCCATGAAAAAACCTGTTGTGCTACTTCTTGGTGGTAGTGATAAGGGAAATGATTTTTATGATGTTTTTTCAATATCCAAAAACATTAGGCTTGCAATTATTTATGGTCAAACTGCAAACAAACTAGAACAAGATGCTCACTTTATGGGGTTTTATAACATTGTAAAATTTGAAAATCTTTGTAGCGCATTAAGCCATTTAAAAGAGTATTTAAAAAAGCGAGATATAGTTCTATTTTCTCCTGCATGTGCTAGTTATGACGAGTTTAAAAACTATGTAGAAAGAGGAGAATTTTTTAATAAATATTTTGAGGAAAATAAATGAAAAAGTTATCAGGTTTTTTTTATGGTTCCAAGAATAATAAACCAAATATATTATTTATATTGGTAATAAGTTGTTCTGTTCTGCTTTGCATTATTGGTTGTGTTATGGTTTATAGTGCTAGTTCATATTCGGCACTAAAAAACTATGGCGACCCTGCCTTTTTTTTAAAAAAGCAAATAATAGGTTGTGTGCTAGGACTAATTGCTATGTGCTTTTTTTATTTTTTTGATTATACCAAATTAAAAAAGTTTAAATGGGTTATCTTGGCTGTGGCTATTGTTGGTTTAATTCTTGTTTTTATTCCAGGAATTGGCATGGAAAACTATGGCGCAAAAAGGTGGGTGCATTTTTTTGGAATTTCATTTCAACCAAGCGAACTTGCCAAGTTTGCATTAGTCCTTTTTTGTGCCTCATATTTTAGCCAAAATTATAAAAAAGTTAAAATGTTAAAAACCTTAATTCCGGCAGTAATTGTGGGGGGCATACTCTGTTTGCTTGTAATATTAGAGCCAAATATGAGTGTTACAATGTGCCTTGGGCTTACTTTAATTGTAATGCTAATAGTTGGTGGTATGCAAAAAAGATATTTAGCAATTATTGGACTTGCAGGAGTTGTGGCTGTGCCACTTTTAATTATTGCCGAACCATACAGAATGAAAAGACTTGTGGCATTTGTGGACCCATGGGCAAACCCCAAAGGCGAGGGGTTTCAGTTAATTCAAAGCCTTTATGCACTGGGCAATGGTGGACTTTTTGGTGTGGGTTTATTTAATAGCCGTCAAAAGTATCTTTTTTTGCCATTTAGTGAATCTGATTTTATTTTTTCAATCATTGGCGAAGAGCTTGGGCTGTTTGGCGCAATATTTGTTATAGCAGTTTTTTTAACACTAATAATTTGCATCAGCAAAATTGCATTAAACGCAAAAGACAGATTTGGCTGCTTGCTTGCAACAGGCATAGCCTCTGTAATAGCAATTCAAGTTGCCATAAATATCGCCGTTGTCACGGGCTCAATTCCGCCAACTGGGCTTCCGCTTCCGTTCATCTCGGCAGGCTCAACTTCACTTGTGGTTTTCATGTCAGCGATAGGAGTGGCGTTGAATATTAATAAGCAATCAAAAAGCAGAGTGTAGGGCTCTGTTTTTTATATTTCTTTGTAAAAATTTGATACAGAATTGAGATTGATGTGCTATAATAAAAATGATAGGGAGAAAAAAAATGGATTTAATTGCAATAGTGTCAAAAGACTTATTAAATAAAAACGATTGGAAAAAGATTGAAAAAAAGTACGATAAAGTATTTTTTGTTGGTGTAAATGAGATTTCAATTTTTGATTACAATATTACCAAAAGTGATAAAGCATTATTGCTTGATCCTGATTATTTTGATTGGCAATTGCCTAAAGACATTTTTTCAAAGATAAACAATTTAAGATATGTGTGCTTAACAACAACTACGGCAAGTTATGTTGATGAAGATTATTTGAAGAAAAACAATATAAAACTTTTAACTATACCAAAGTATTCAACAAATAGTGTAGCAGAGTATTTGGTGTTCTTAATGATGTGTTTGGCTAAAAAATTACCATTGCAATTAAAAAATGATAACAAACAAGATTTTACTGACAAATATTTGCAATTTGAATTGACTGGAAAAACTGTTGGTGTTGTTGGACTTGGAAATATTGGCAATAGGATATGTGAAATTACTTCTGCTATGGGAATGAAAGCGACTTATTGGAACAGAACACCAAAAGATAGCATTTATGAACAAAAAGGACTAGATGATTTATTTAAAAACTCGGATATTATTTTCATAACACTTGCGAACAATGCAAGCACAAAAACTATTGTAACGGATGAGTTGCTTAAATCTATGAAGGAAACAGCCATTTTAATTAGTGGAACAGGAATTGCGTTGCATAATGATAAGATTGTTAGAGACATGTTAAAAGAAAGCAAGCTTTTTGGGTTTGGTGCAGAACTACCAAATAAAAGTTATAAAGATTATGATGGAAATGCAATGATAACAAGCGAATATGCTTGGTTTACCAAAGAAGCGACAGAAAAAAGGTTGCAAATTATTGTTAAAAATTTACTTTCAATTAAATAAACTTTTTAGTGCAATAAAAGGTCATATCTGGTTCGATGCCGCCAACTGGGTTGCCGTTGCTGTTCATTAGTGCAGGCAGCACTTCACTTGTGGTTTTCATGTCCGCGATAGGAGTGGTGTTGAATATTAATAAGCAGAGTAAAATATAACTTTGCTTATAGGTACGCAAGAATAATGCAAACAAGTTTGCATTTTCTTATTTTTTTGTAACAATTTGATACAAAATCAAGAACAGATATTGTTACGCTTTGCCAAGATATTTGCGGTGCAAACCTAAGCGTTGGTTACTATGGTGAACATACAGAGTTTGAAAGATTGTATTATAAGCAATGGTTACAAACCTACACCAAAGTTGCAATAATGTTGGAAAAAGAACAACAAAACTTTGCAACACTAAATGCAGAAAAAAAAAGTGTAAATAATGAAGAATTAACCAACTAATTACTAAAAAAACAATAAAAAACCACGAATAATCGTGGTTTTTTTTTAATTTTATTAAATTGAAATATATTTTAATAGTATTCTTCCACTTCAACTTCTTCTTTAGTTTTATCATTTCTAAAAGTGTAAGTTACAAGATCACCATCTTCAGTTTGTCTTACAAATGTCAAGAAGTTACCATCTTCATCTTGTGGCCACTCACCAGACTGTGCCCACTCTGGTGGCTTTTTAACATACTTGAAAGTTTCTTTAATCTTTTGCTTAATCCATTTTTTCTTTTGAGATTCGTTTAGATTTTCTGGAACTTTATCAACTATGTTTTTATCAACCCACTCTGAAGCATCATCACTTAACCAATCTGGATAAATGTCACCTAATTCTTGTGCCCTTTGGATATAATAAAATGTTGGTTGTACATTTTTATCATAATCAGAAATTAATCTATCAAACCTAACAAATACATTAAGTTGTCCATTTATACTATTCCAATTTTCATGATCAACGAATTCTAGATAATTTGGATACTCACCACCGCATCCCCTCCAACTTTCCAATTTAAGAAAAGCCCTAAAATCGCCATCATTCTTTGCATATTGCTCAAACTGTTTTATTGGAAGTTGCCCTTCTACAAATTGTTTGATTACTTCTATAATTTCGTTTTTTGTCATTTTAATCTCCTAAAATGGTGTTGTTTTTGGTAATGGCCAAGGAAGTTTTGGATTTGAATAATAATATCCAAACATCCTATGGAATGCAGTATGTTGAGCAGGAGTCATTGGAACTACCCAAGTCATATTGTTTGCCTTGCTGATTACATGATGCAGTTGTATTCTTTGTCCATTTATTATTGGTGCCTTACCTTTTAGTACTTCAGTAAAATTACTTATTTTATCTTGTAATACTGTATTACGATTTTTTAATACATTTTGACCAAACTCTTTCCAAATATCTTTCCTGACAGCACCCCATTGTTTCTTTGGCATTTGAGCTGGATATTTAGCTTGAATAGTTGCAGTAGCATCTTGGAACTCTTTTGTTTTATAAACAGTATCATTTATATAGTCCTCAAGTGCATCGCCACAGACATTGTGAACAAGTACATCTTCGGCATAATATGTATGTGTTTCATCAACATTTAAATTATATACATTGATTTGTTCACAGTCAAATATATTAATATTTTTAACTGTTATATATTCGCCATTTGTTAAAAGTAATTTGTTACCAACTTGAACATCTTTTGCCTGTTTCCATTTGCCTTCCACAAAGTATGGGTGAGTTAATGTTGAAGTAAGTTTTGTGTCACCATATTCTATTTGACAAAGTTTGTCTGTTGTGTTTTGGTATATGTCTATTACCTTTGAATATTGGTTCTCGCCTGTTTCTTGGTTGTATGATAATACATAATCACCAACTTTGATGTTTTCTATATTAACTAAACCATTTACTGTTTGAACCTGTGTTCCTGCAATAAAGCATGATTTGTATGTTATTGAACCTAAGATTGAGGCAACTGTTGCAACTACTGATGCAACTGAGGCAATTGTTTCCAATATTTCTGTGTTGCCATTTAATACGTTATTAACTATCCAACTTTCACCAGTTGCACCATGAACAATTTGAATAACACCACATAATCCAACAATGGAACCGCCACCAATTGTAATCCAACCACATACAATAGCAAAAGTTCCACATGACGATAAGATCAATGCACCACTTGCAATAAACATTGCTGCTTGCAATACTTTAAGTGCACCAGCTTTAATTGCTCGGAAATCAGGAACAAATTGTGTTTCTTCCACACCGGCATCTGCTGGAATATCCATTACAATGTAATTACCATTATCATCAACTGTTAAGTATTGAGTGTCTGGATCGTATTCTGGTAAGTGTAAATTACAAGTATTATTTAAAAGATTTTTTATGTATTCTGCGTTGTCGCCAAAGTTAACATTTTGATAAGTTTGGCCAATGGATGTATTAATCATTCCTAATTCTTCAAAGAAAGTATTAAGATCTGAAGTTGAGAAATTTGTAATAAATGATGCTCCAGAAACATAACTATCTGTATCAAGCGTTGATGTGTAATATGTTACATATCTTCCTGTATCATAATTCATTATATTTTTTGAAGCTAAATAATTACTTGAAGAGTAACCTGTTGTTCTGGTATAACCATATATACCTTCTTGGACATATGTTATTGTGTAAAGTGTGTTATTATATATAAATTGAAGTGATATATCCTTATCTGCAAGTGATGTTAAATAATAATCATCATATACTGCATAAACTTGTTTGTCTGTTGTAAAGTTTGTTGATGCGAAGTTTTTGTAATAGTTGACTTCAGCTGTATTATCCATATCAACAACAAAGAACGTTTTTGATGGATATTTAAGAATATTAGTTGGATCAACCTGTACTGGCAAAGTAAAGATGTCAATTACACCAGAATATTCGCCGTCCGCAATCATTTGCAAACCTGAGATTGAAGATGTTGAAAGTTGTAATGAAATTTCTTTTTGCAAACTTTCTACTGCAATGCTTTTTTCTACACTATTAAGTGTTGGATCAATTCTTTCTTCAGCAGTTCCAACAAATCTTCTTAAATCTAAGTTTCCACCTTGATCCAAAATGAAGTCACACATCAATGGACTATATAAGTTTCCATCTATGTATGTTAAGTTGAAATCATTAAAACATATTCCACCCATATAACCAAAATTGGTTACAGCATGTGTTTTATATTCGTTTTGGAATATTTTGTTACCAAATGAATTGAATTGTTGTTCATAAACTTTTTCTAAAACCAATTCATCACTATCATTGATTGTTAAATAGTTAGCTTCTATTACGTTACCAAAACCATCTTTTACAAATGTCACAAAGATATCATAATAACCATCATCACTTTCTGTTCCAACAAGCATTCCAAGTATATCGCCCGTTTGAGAATAGATAAATGTTGTTTTTACATCAGTTGATACTTTTGCTATTACTTTATCATTGATATATGAGAAGCAATAACTTTCATCTTCTGTTGTAACTTTTGTGATGTATGCTTTGTTGTTATAAAAGTAGTTGTATTCAAAGTTTATTTCTTTGCCTTCATATTCAACTTTTGTAACAACGTTATATTGTCTTCCATTATCTATAATATTGGAATATGTTAATTGGTATGGCTCATCATTGATGTAGTCATATATTTTGGCAACAACTGTTGATTCTGTTTGTGGGTCATATGCTTTTTGAATTGTTGCAACGTTTGTGTGGTCATAAATTACACCAAGTGTATAATATTTTTCTTGAGTAATTCTTCCACTATTATCATATGTAAATGATGCATAGTTTTCATCATTCAATTTTATGGAAGTTAAATTGTTGTTTGTGTACTCGTACTCGTATTGTTCATCATTTACATCCATAAATGAAATGTGGTTGTTATCATAATCATAATAAACATCATTTCCATTTAAGTTGTTTTGAGTTAAGATTTTTTCATCATAGATATATTTGCCATAAACTTTGTCACCAACTTTTATGTAATCATCTATACCGCCATTATCACTAATTCTTTCAAAACATTCAACTGCAGTAAGTGAATCACTATCTTCTCCCCACTGAGTGTTGTAACTTAACACAACATCGCTGTTCACATTACCATTTAATGTAATGCCTGTACCTGCATTTGAATAGACATTGTAATCATCTACATTGTACTTTGTTGAAAAAGTACTATATGACATTGCCATTGAAGAAACAAGTAGATTGTAATTTGAATTGTTTTTAAGTCTTGGAAGTACTGCAATTAAATAGCTCATTCCCAAAAATACAAAACAGAAAGACAACGCAAGAGATACAATTTTTAATGTTTTCTTTTTTAATTTCATGTTCTTCTCCTTTTAATATAATGATAATTTTGAAAGTAGTGAGTCAATGTCTTTTTTCAAGTTTTCCAAATCTTCTGAGATGAAATCTTCAACTTGGAAGTATTCGCTTTTTGAATTAAATGATTTAATTGAAGCTACCATATATTTAAGTTCGTCACTATGTTCTTTTAATTCTTTGTTGTAATTTGTGTACATTTCTTTTATTTTTGCTTTTAAATCATTAATTTGATTGTTTCTTCCGATATTACTAAATATCTTCCACCACTCTTTTTCTGCTTCAATTTCTGCAATTTTATTAATGTATGATTCCAAAGTTGTAGATAATGAATCAACTTGTTCTTGATAGCTTGAACAAATTGAAATTGCAAGTTGTCTTACGTGATCTTTGATGTCTTGGTATAATTGGCTGTAACTTACATCTGTTGCTTCGTTGATAAGTTTTGTAAGTTCTTCTTTCTTTTCATTAATCTCTATATTGACACCATACTTAACAAATGGGTTGTCTGTATAGCCACAAGTTATATTATCTATTGAATTTTTTAACTTCTTAATTGTCTGTGGATTAGTGCTTTGCTTATTTTGAATATTTTTGATAAGTTCTGTTAAGTTATCTATTCTATTGTAACTTGTGTAATTGTCACAAACAAACTTGAATGAGTTTTCAAAATCTGTTTTTGATTGTTTGATGTTGTTTATGTCAGTTTTGATTTGAGTAACCTTTTCAAAGAGAGTTTTGTAACTATCTGATTTTATTATGCTTTCAGCGTACAAATCAAATATTTCCATTTCTGTAAGATTTACAATTTCTTCATATACTTCTTGTTTTACATTTATGCCTTTGTCTTGGAAATATTTTAAGAAGTAATTTTTATATCTTGCTTCTAATGTTTGATAAGTTGCAGATATTTCTATTAATTTTTCACTTAAAATATCAATTTTTCTATAATTTTCATTTAATTTGAATACTTCGTTATCTATTTCTTGAATTTCAATTAAATAGTTTTGCATATTTGCAATGAATTGTTTGTACTCAAATTTCTTGTTTAAGTTTTGATCAAACATATTTGCTTGCAAGTTTATGCTGTCCATTTCTTTGTTTGTATCTTCAATTGCATCTATGTTTGTTTGTAATACTTCATAAACATCTTGCAAACTTCTTCTGTATTCTTTTACTTGTCTAAATGAATATGAATTATAAGCATCAACATTGTATATTGAGATATCAAAATCGTAATCACCTTTTAGAACGAAACTGAATGTTTGACCATTTTTGTTGAGATAGATATTGCTATCCACATCTTGTCTTGTGAACACAAACAAATATTCGTTTCCATTATAACTTTGATAGTTGTCTGTTGATTGCTTTTTGCCATTTAAGTAGTATTCAAAGTTTAATGTATCTGTTCTGAATGTAACATTACTATATGTAATTCCAAAGTTCTCTACGCCAGTGATGAATGATGATAAACCTTGAACAAGAATGTTTATTTGATAACTAAATCCATGCGTGTTTTGAACTTGAATTGCGTAATTACCAACTTCATTAAATTTTACATTGTCAAAATTGAAATAGTTATATATTGTTTGTTCACCATTGTGATTTATAATTACGCTTGTGTCTTCTTGAATCTGTTTATTTAATGTGAACTCTTCGCAAGTGATATTGCAAGCATCGTGATAGTTTTTGTTAACAAACCTTGTACCATCTTTATATTTAAGTGACAATGTTGGATTTGAATTAACTATATAAGCCACATATGTATTGCCGCCATTAGCTGATATGTTGTACTCTGTAAAGCTTACATATCCACTTTGCCATTTTGACATGTCGCCATCAGCTAAGATGTCTAACATGCTGGTTCCATACTTATATCTACCATCGTATGTAATTATTCCTTCTTTAATTACATTTCCACTTTGACTATAGTATGTAAAGTATATTTTGTAACTTTCAAATAATGGGAATGTTTTATCTGTTACAAAGAAATAATCTGGAGATAAGTATAATGTATCAAAGTGCATTACTTTTTCTGGAATAACGTAATCATCTATCATGCTTGGAGCTATGCAAACATATTCAATATTATCACAATATGTATAAATCCAATCAACCAATGCTGGGTTATCTGTGAAATGTCTTAATATGTTTGTTCCATCTATATTAAACCTTACATCATAAGAACCATCTTGATTTTGTGTTGTTATTTCTGGGTTATTGATAATTTCGTTTAAAGCATTTTCAATTGCAACATTTTGTGAAGAAAATAGATGATTTTTATATGTTTTTGATGAACTATCATATAATTTTAAGCAATAACCTGATGTTAGATAGTTATAATCATAAGATTGTTTCATCATTTCTTCTTTGTTTAGTGTTGGTACTTTTGGAGGATAAATGTATAAATACAATTCTGATCTATTGCCTGATGCATCTAAAACTGTGAACTTAAGTTTTAGTATATCATCACCTGTATTGTATATTATTGTATTACTTTTGTATTCAACTTCTATGCCACTATCGCTATTTTTTGAAATATCTTGGTAGTATAGTTTTGTGGTCATTGTGTATGGGAATATTTTTAAGTCTTCCATGAACGCATAATCTATTGCATAGTTGACAACTCTTTCCTCTTCTCCTTCCTGAATTGAATATGAGTAAGTTACATTTCTGAATACTTGCTTGTTTGGTTGACTTTGCATATACACTTGATAGTAACAACTTCCCAGTTTGTACAAGTTTTGTGTTTCATAACAGTAGACGCCATCTGTTGTATTCGCTGGACTATTATGTAGATATGTGTTTGTGATGGCATTTGAATAGCCATATGTTGTTTCTGTAATTTGGACAAACCTGTTGCCATTTGCATATATATAGAAGCCTTGATTTGTAAAATATACTTTATATTCTTTATATTTTTTAATCTTAGCTTTTAATTCATTGATTTTCTTTGTTTTTTCACTTGCTACGCTTTCATTTACTGAACCACTTACAAAGTTAATAACATCATCGTTGGTTGCTCTGTATTCTTCTTGTCCGTTGTAGTTAACTACAATATTATTTTGATTATTTAAACTTAAAGAATAACTTGAAAGTACTGTTGCATCTTCACCTTGTGTGTCACCTTTAATCACTTCACAATCATTTGATGATGAGATGACTGCAAAACTCAATTCTTTCATTACATATATTGAATAATCTGCTGTAACTTTGTAATAAACTCTAACAACATATCTTCCAACTTTGTTAAATGTTTTGTCATTATAGCCATTATTGTAAGATAAACTACTTGTTGATTTATTAAATACATCTAGTGTATATGTTGAAAAACTTGCGCCATCGTCGTCTATGTATTCAACTTCAACACAACCCTTACCAACTTTACCGCCTATATATTTACCATTTATTTTGGTTGATGAATCACTTCCAACTTGAACCTTATTTGAGAATATCCACCAGCCATATGTTTGACTTAAATTATAAATGATATCTACATTTAAGGTTACACTATCCAAAAATGCATATCCATATTCGGTAATTCTTGCATTCTTGGCATTCCAAGTATTTTGATTAACCATCAAGAAGTCTTCAAGTTTTTCCCAGTATCCCAAGTTTAAGTAATAACCACCATAGTCATTACTAAAACCATAATCGATTGCATTATAACTACCAAGAACTTTATTGGAATCATAGTAACCGCTTTCCTTGTAACTATAACCACCAAAACATTTTTCCAGATACCAAATTTGACTCATATCAACATTTGAATAATTGAAGTCAACTTGACAAATTGTATTGTCTGACTTGGCAGTTAATGCTCTTGTGTATCCTGTTGCACCAGTTAGGAAAACATAACCTACATATTCATATTCACCACTTGCATTACGTTTGTACACTTCTTTTAGCATAAAGTTTTGAGCTGCAGTACCATTTCTTTGATATAACTGAAGTGATATGTTGTTAGCTGAGCTACCATCAGTAATATCTAATACATAATTTGGAGAATATAATGTTGATATGGTGTAAATATATGAATTGTTGAAATCTGCTGCATTTAAAATATATTGTTGATTTGAACCACCGTGTCTTTGATATATTTTTATTGCAACTGAATTTTTCATCAAACTTCCACCATTAACGTCCATACAGTATTCTGTATTTTTTGCAGAAACAATTCTGTATGCTCCATTAGCTTGGAATGTTATATCTTTTAAAATAACGTTTTCACCTTCCGCAATTGCTGTGTCTTTAAAAAAAGAACTTGTCATCATTGCTCCAAATAAAAGAATTGAAACAACAAATAACAAGTTCAATACAAATAACAAGTTCAATACAAATGACAAGCTACTACAGGTAAAAGATCTACGTTGGAAATTCTGTTTGGATTTCAATTTCCACCTCCTTTACCCCGACTATAACATACATTTTTCAATTGGTCAATACCCAATTTTTTAATTTTTTAAACATTTGGTCATCAACGACATTACAGAAGTTGTATGTTGGCAAACCATCACTCTTTAAAAGTATTTTGTCATCAAGTGTATTTGTGTCAACTGTAATATCTCCATACACTTCATCATGGAATGTAACTTTTTGGTCAAATGGAAGTTTTTGACCAAGCAGAGGAAATTAATTTCTATAGTAAGATGTTTGATTATTTATCAAATAAAGAATTCTATTATGATTCAATTACTTCAATCTTAGAAGAGAAAGATATTCTTAAATCACTATATGAATATGCGAATTCTCAGTATTATGGTTTTGATAAAACAAATTACTAAAAAATTGTTTCTGAGTTTTTATATCATAAGGAAAGAGAACAAGAAAAAACTGAGGAGATGGAGCAAGAGTAATGAGTGATTTTAAAGAAGAATTAGCTATTGAATTAAATGAATTTTATGCAGAAAATAATCCATATGATAAATATGACTCTGTAGGTAGTTTTTCACCAGAATACGATGAAGACGAAGAAGGATTAAGACAAATAAAAGAGTGTCTTGTTTCAAAAGAAGGCAGAGAACACATTATGGATTATTTAACTGAAGTAGTAAATGATAATGATAACGTTACAACAAGCCTTATCACTCAAAAATGTCCTTATTTATTTTAGTAACTATTTTCAACCTTTTTTTAGAATAGCTATAATAAAATTTTATGTTAGGGAAATGATGTATCAGGACATTATTGAAGGGGCAGTGATTTTAACACTAAAAGATGTCCTTAGCGGTAATTGTTAGATAATTCATATTATTTGAAATATTGTCTGCTTGAAATAATATGTTGTAGGTAAGGACATTATTGAGGCATTAATGGTTCGATCCCGCTAACTGGGCTTCCACTTCCGTTCATCTCGGCAGGTTCAACTTC
The DNA here is from genome assembly GCA_017650795.1 of Clostridia bacterium. Classification (GTDB taxonomy): domain Bacteria; phylum Bacillota; class Clostridia; order Christensenellales; family UBA1242; genus HGM11367. The sequence continues at coordinate 12,328 of JAGCEE010000267.1, forward strand.
ACTTGTGGTTTTTTAGTTTACGCAAGAAAACGCAGTTTTCTTTTGACTGCATTAGGTGTCGTTCTTAATATATCAAAACAAAGCAAGGTTTAACGCCTTGCTTAATTTTTTTGTTAAAATTCGATACAAGTTTGTTAATTTTGTGGTATGATGAAATCATGAAGATAGTGACATATAATATTAATGGTGCAAGGGCATCCATGAAACATGGAATAGTTGATTGGATTAAACTTGTCCATGCAGACGTAATTTGTATTCAAGAAATTAGGGCAAGCAAAGAGGTATGTGAAGAAATATTTAAAGATTGTGGATATCAAATGATAGTAAATCCTGCACATAAAAAAGGATATTCTGGGACAATGGTTTTAACCAAAATTAAGCCATTATTAATTGAGTTTGGGTTTGGTTTTTTGGATGAAGAGGGCAGAGTAATAACGTTGGATTTTGGAAGTTTTAAATTGGTAAATGCTTATATTCCAAATGGCAGTTCACGTTTAGATGTAAAGTTGAAGTTTGTTGAAAAATTTATAGATTATATTTCACTTTTAGAAAAAGAGAAACCAGTAATAATTTGTGCAGACATGAATACTGCACAAACAGAATTGGATTTAACAAATCCTAAATCTTGTGTAAATCATTCAGGCTTTTTGCAAGAGGAAAGAGTTTTACAGAAAAAAATAATTGATTGTAATTTTGTGGACATATTAAGAGAGAAACATCATAACAAACTCTTAATAACATGGAGATCATATAGGTCAAGAATATTAGGTGATGATTTCGGTTGGAAATTTAGATTTGACTATATTTACTGTAGTGATAGGTTGTTTAGCATTGTGCAATCTGCTGATATTCTAAATCTTGAATATAGTGATCATTTACCGATTTCGGTTGATTTTGGAGATATATATGCAAATAAACAATAAAATAGAAAGCTACAACAAGATTGTGGAGTTAAATCTTAATAGATTTCCAGAGAAAATCTTTAAGCAAGGTCAGCAAGATTTGATTAAAGATTTTATAAAAAAATACCCTGCAGAATATTATGCAATAAGAGATAAATCAAAAGCGGGAGGGGTTTTTAAGCTAAAAGTGACAGCAGATGATTTATTGAAAGAAACATATGGTTATGAGAAGTTTTCTATAAATGTAAGTTCGTATAATTACTTAAAGAATCAGTTGCTAGTAGGAGAGATTTTCTTTACTAGGGATGGGTTTGTGGCTGGCACTCTTTCCAAAAACCCTAGTTATTCCGTTCGTGATGCTCTTAAAAATCCGGATTATAACTTTAAGACTAATATCTTTGATAAATATATTGATGAAATACCATGTTTTGACAAGATCTATGAATATGTATCAAAACACCAATTGTTTGATATTATAGTCGAATTTGCGTGTTTTGATATTTCTGTTGGTGTAAATAACGAAAATATAGTGGTTTATGAAATACGCACAAGTTATTAATTTTTTAGTGCAATAACAGGTCATATCTGGTTCGATCCCGCCAACTGGGCTTCCGTTGCCGTTCATCAGTGCAGGTTTAACAAGTTTGGTGGTTTTCATGAGTGCAATCGGGGTGGTGTTGAATGTAAGTAAGCAGAGTAAAATTTGACTCTGCTTTTTTGAAAAAGTTTGATGCAAAATGGATAAAAATATGTTATACTATAAACATAGGAGAAATTATGAAAATTTGTTATATGCATCATGCCTTAAGAGCTATGGGAAATCCGCCTGGCCAAGATGATGATATTATGCCATTAGGAGAAAACGAAGCAAAAGTTATTTCACAAATTTTAGAACCGTTATCAAAGAGATTAAAAATTAAAGCAATTTACACATCTCCATATTTTCGTTGCAAAAAGACGAGTAAAATAATTAACGAAGTTTTGAATGTTCCTATATATGAAGAACCAAGATTTAATGAATTTGAAAACGTGTTTGCGTTGGTTCAAGGGAAAGACTTTTGTAAAGAAAAAGAAACGTGGCTTGATTGTCAATTAAGAATACGTGAGGCAATAAAAGATATTGTAAATAAATATAGTTGCGACGAAACAGTTATTTGTGTTACAAGTGGTGTAAACATTAGTGCATTTATCAGTTTGGCTTATAAAATAAAACCCGACAATAATTTGCCATTGCCATTGGTTCCTGGGTGTTCCCCAATATGTTTCGATATTGATGAAAGCAGTTTTTAATTTTTTGTAAAAATTTGATACGGATTGAGATATAGTGTGATACAATGAAATTAGTGGAGATTTATTTAGTATGGAAATTATAAAAGCTATTGATTTGTGGACAGAGCAAAAAAACAACCACTATGAGTGTTTTAATGGTGCTTTTATTGATGGATTTGCTGAAGGTAAACAACCTTTTGATTTTTATAAGGTATTTTTGAATTGTAATTGTTTGATTGATTGTAATGATGATGAAGTTAATATCACAAACAAGCATAACGCAATTGTGTTCTATAAAAATGATAAACCTGTTCGGTTAATGGTTATTAATGAAAATACTAACATTGAAAACTGTATTAAAATTGCTTTAGAACAATATGTTAATAATGAAAAACTTGCAAAAATGTTTGATAGGTTAAATATTAAAAGTGAGTGTATAGACTTAAAAGAAAATGTGATTGAGAATAATGCGAATTTTGAAAATGAAATTGATGTTGGTTCGTGTGATAGGTGGTCGTTGTTGTATTCAATGCTTAAAGGCTCATATACTGAAGATAATACAAAGTATGGGAACTATCAATCTGATGTATACATATTTAATCCACACATCAAGATAAAATATTTATTAAACCTCGAAGATTTACAATTTGTTATTGAACATAATTGTGCTTTTATCAATAATATAAATACAAGAATTATTCCTATTCAAGCAAATTCAATGTTAACAAAATCGTAGTTTAATTTTCAGTGCAATAACAGGTCATATCTGGTTCGATCCCGAGGGCGGGGTTGCCACTTCCGTTCATAAGTGCCGGCAGCACAAGTTTGGTGTTTTTCATGAGTGTGATAGGTGTGGTGTTGAATGTAAACAAGCAGAGTAAAACATAAATTTTGCTTATTTTTTTACAAAATTTTGATACAAAACTCAATTTATTTTACTATACTAAAAATGTTAGGAGAAAAATTATGAAATTAATTTTATGTGGCGGTGGAGCAGATCAACAAGTGCAAGAGAGTTATAAAGAGTTTGCTAAAACAATAGGAAAAGAAAGGGTTATGTATATTCCAC
>JAGCEE010000268.1 GCA_017650795.1 Clostridia bacterium
ATCGTTTCCATCTTTATCTTGACCTAAACTTTCTTCCAAAGATAGAATATTTTTGTGTTTTTTGTTTACCCTAAGAAGCATTAAAATTTCATTTTCTATACACCTTGCAGCATACGTAGAAAGCTGAGTTCCCTTGTTATATTCATATGTATTTATTGCCTTTATAAGCCCTATTGTGCCAACAGAAATAAGGTCATCGGCTTCACTTGTGCCGACGTATTTTTTAACTATATGTGCAACCAATCTTAAATTATGGTTAATTAAAATATCTTTTGCCGATTTGTCACCAGCCCTGTACTTTTCCAAAAGTTCTTTTTCTTCATCTAATGTTAATGGTTTTGCAAATCCTTGTGCATTGTTTATAAACGAAGAAAACAGCAATATTTTGTTCATAAACATCATAAAGTTTTCAATTATCATTCATTAACTCCTTGTGAATAAATATGCTAACGATAGTAATTTTGATCAAACATATTTTAATCACAAGGTATGTATATGATGCAATTTGACGAATTTTGCATAAAAGTGTAGAAAAAAGATAAAAAATTTTGAATATAAATTAGTTTTTTTGCATAAATATGTTGCAAAACATTTTTTTTTTATTTATAATAAAAATAATAATTTATCTTGGATTTTTAATTTTGTTTGCATTTTTATAAAAATAATTGGGGTTTAAAATATGGAAAAGGAAAAATTTTTAGAGTATGTTCGGGCAATGATTATTCCAATGTTCACTGGCTCGGTTATTGTTGGTGAAGTAGAGAGTAATGCAAGAGATAGTGAAGTTGCATTGGGTCCAGGGGGAACTGTTTTAATTAAACCAACAAAGGGTGACGAATATCGTTTAATTTTAAAGAGAAATTTGGCATTTAAAACAAACGAGGTTTCACTAATTAGATCCATAATAGAAGAAACTGATAGAGTATCAAATTTGGGGTTAGAAGAAAACAGTTATTTAACAAGATTAAACATGACTGCGCTAGAAAAAGCCATATGCGAATCAATTTCAGAAGGTGCAAGCGAAACATTATTAAATACAATCATGATTTTGGATAGTTTTGCTAATAGAACTTATGAGGGCAAGCGAGTTAATTTTGGCATAATTATAAACGAAGTGCAAGAATCAGAAGATAAGTCTAGTAATTTACATTACCAAAATATGTTCAATAACGATTTCTTTTATGTTTTATCAAATGGTATGCAATCTTGTGTTGAATTTGATAAAAGTGGTTATTATATGGGGCATATGTCACTTGAAAAATTGCGTTTTAAGCCAACAATTTGTCCTTATGATTATATGAGTTTTGCAAGATACTGCGATATGGGTCGAATTGGAATTGTTCTTACTGTTCAGGGCGAAATACTTTTGTTTAAGAATAGAAACCTTATTTATTCTAAAAAAAGAGGTGTTTGGAGTAGTTATTATCACGACGAAATAATTGCGTTGCTTTCAAATAGAACATCTCAATCAATTAAGGAAATTCGTAAATCCTTGTACTATACCGCATTAGATGTTTCATTTGCAGGAACAGGTGGTTGTATTGTTTATTTAAATAAAGAATTTACAGAACAGGCATTATCTCATATAGACATAGATGATGTTTTAACAGAAAAACATTACGAAATGAAAAGAATTCAAATGCTTGAAACACCAAAAAAGAAAGGTTTGTTTTCTAACTCAGTTGATTATTCTATGATGACATATGATGAATATGTAAAAGATTATGAAAAAACAAAAACAAGTGCTTTAAAAACAACAATAGCCGGCAGGAAGTTTCATGAACTTAATAGAAAATTAAGAGAAGAGTTGGCATCTATAGATGGTGCAACAATAATAGACTGGGACGGAACAATTATAGCATGTGGAGCTATTGTAAGAATTGACGCGGGTTCACCTAGTGGTGGTAGACTTGCTGCAACCAAAACTCTTGGAAGATATGGTGTTGCGTTAAAGATATCGCAAGATGGCACAATGCAGGCATTTATGGTAGATAAAAAAGATAGGGCAAAAAAGGTTAAAGAGATATTTTCTGTTGGCTAATTTATAAATAAGTAAAATAAAGAAATGCATGGTTTGACAATGCATTTTTTTATGTTTATAATACTTGTATGAAAATTACAAGTGCAAAATATATTACCAGTGTTGTGGATAAATCAAAGATATTAGATTACGGAATAGATATTGCTTTTGTTGGCAGGTCTAATGTTGGTAAAAGTAGTTTAATAAATTGTTTAGTAGGCAATAAAAAACTATGTAAAACAAGTTCGTTGCCTGGCAGAACAAGAATGATAAATTACTTTGAAATTAACAATCAATTTAGATTTGTTGACCTTCCTGGATATGGCTATGCTAAGGCAGGTAAACAAAATAAGGTTTTATGGGCAAATATAATGGAAGACTATTTATTAAATTCTAAATGTCTAAAACTTGTATTTATGCTAATAGATGCAAGAATTGAACCCACAGAACTTGATTTAAAAATGTTAAAATACCTTTTTTATTATCAAATACCAACAATAATTGTTGCAACCAAAATAGACAAATTACCAAAAACTAAAATTAGTGCGTATATTCAAAATTGCGCAAAAAAACTTAGCTTAGGAAAAGATAATATTATTCCATTTAGTAGCGAAAACGGAACAAACAAAGAAGAATTACTTAATATTATTGCTGATGTTTTGTCTAAATAGTAAAAATGGGGAATCTTTAATAAACTATTTGATATATTTTTTTTGATAAATATATTTTTAAAACAAAAACATTTGCAAATAAATTAGTATTTATTATATACTTAAATAGATAATTTATATAGGAGATATTATGCAAAACGAAGAACAAATTGAAGAGTTGTTGCTAGATTATAGCGAACAACTAGAAAAAGCATTAAACCATATGCTAGATGAGTTTCAAATTATTAGAGCAGGTAGAGTAAACCCACATATTCTAGATAAAGTAATGGTAGAATACTATGGTGTTATGACTCCAATTAATCAAATGGCGAATATTCAGGTGCCAGAAGCAAGAATGATAACTGTTAGTGTTTGGGATGTAAGCCAAGTTAAAAATGTTACAAAAGCAATTTCTATGGCAGACCTTGGAGTTAATCCAACAGATGATGGTAAATTGATTCGTCTTGTTTTCCCTGCATTAACCGAAGATAGAAGACGTGAATTGGTAAAACAAGTTAAAAGACTACTAGAAGACACTAAAATTGTTATGAGAAATGCAAGAAGAGATATTTTGGAACAATTTAAAGCCTTTAAAAAAGATGCTAAGGTGTCAGAAGACGAATATGCTGGTTTAGAAAAAGATGTTCAAGATGAATTAGATAGTATTATTGCAAAAGCAGATAATGCCGAGCAAGATAAAGAAAAACAAATAATGGAAATATAATGGAACTAATAGGCAAAAAATTAGAGGATGTTATAAATTATTTTGAAAAAGAGAACATAAAATATACTGTGATTGACAATAATTACAATGTAAATGGCGATACAAAATTAGTTACCAATGCCGTTGCAAATGATAATGGTTATGTAATAACAACAGGGGATTTTATTTTTAATATAAGGAATTATAAAGCGTGAACAAAAACAGTATACCAAATCATATTGCAATTATTATGGACGGAAATGGTAGATGGGCATTAAAAAGGGGCAAAAACCGTCTTTTTGGACATAGGGCTGGTGTGGAAAGCATAAAAAAAACCATAATGGCATGTTTGGATTTAAACATTAAGATTATGTCTATTTTTGCTTTTTCAACAGAAAATTGGAAAAGACCAAAAGAAGAGGTAGATGGCATTTTTAGTTTAGTTGATAAACTTACGCAATCTGATATTGATTTGTTTGTTAAAAACGGCATAACAGTTAGAACTATGGGTGATTTAACCAAACTTCCAGAGGGACTACAAAATAGTATAAATTCTCTTAAAGAGCAAACAAAAAATAACACAAAACTAATATTAAACATTGCTCTTAACTATGGTGGTAGAGCCGAGATTGTTAGAGCAGTAAATAACATCATAAAAACAAACAAAACAGATATAAACGAAGATGATATAAAAAACAATCTTTACACTTTTGATTTGCCTGATCCGGATTTAATTATAAGGACAAGTGGCGAAAATAGAATATCTAATTTTATGCTGTTTCAATGTGCATATAGTGAGTTCTATTTTCCAAAAATTCACTGGCCTGATTTCAATAAAAAACAACTAAAAAAAGCAATTAAGATTTACCAAAAAAGAAATAGAAGATTTGGTGGACTAAAATAAAGGGAGTACAAATGAAACAAAGAATATTAACTGGCTCTGCCATTGTGGCATTTTTAATTTTACTTTTTTTTACAAAAAACATTACAACATATGTATTTGATGCATTTATTGTTATTCTTGCTATGTATGCAGGTTATGAGATGTCAAATCTGCTAAAAAAGATGGGGTTATTTAACAACAAGTGGCTCATAATCGCATATCCATTAGTTTCATATATAATTTATAGATTAAGTTTTAATAATAATGTTGAGTTATACTATATAATTGTGATGCAAATTGCACTAGTAATTTTACTTGGTGCTTTGGTATCAATAATTTGTGCATTTTCAAAAAAACGTGTAGATAATGAAATTAAAACAAGAAAACTAAAATATACCAATGAGCAGTTTGCGTTATTTAAAGGTATTCAAACTATTTTTGGACTAATATATCCTGGCTTAATTATTATGCTTTTAACAATTATTAACAATTTAGAGAGTATAAAATATATTTTTTCTAGTTTTGATGGATTTGAGTATTCTGTTTCGTTATTCTTACTTGTGTATGTATTTGCAATTCCTGTAATAGTTGATACTTTTGCAATGCTAACAGGCTCAATATTTAAAGGACCAAAACTATGTAAAAAAATAAGTCCTAACAAAACAATTTCTGGGGCAATTGGTGGTTTTGTGTTTGGCACGCTTGCGGCAATAGCACTATATTTTATTTTTAATTCAATCGACACATATAGATTGTTGTTTATTGAAATTAATCTTACTTGGTGGAAAATGCTAATTGTTGGTATGATATCTTCGGTTTTATGTCAAATTGGCGATATATTTGAAAGCTTTCTTAAAAGAAAAGCCAATGTCAAAGATAGTGGTGATATATTCCCAGGTCATGGTGGTGTATTAGATAGATTTGATAGTCACATTATAAATATATTAGTCACATTTATATTTTTGCTAATAATATAGGAGAATAAATGAATTCATTATTACTTGTCGCTTTTGGTGACGTAATGCTTAAAATATTGTATATTGTTGTAGCCATTATGGTTTTGTTAACAATGGTTTTAATTCATGAGTTTGGTCATTACATTGTTGGTAGATGGCTTGGTTTTACTATAACCGAATTTTCAATAGGTTTTGGAAAGGCCATTTGGCAAAGAAAAAATAAGCGAGGTGAACTAATTTCGCTAAGAATATTCCCACTTGGTGGTTATTGTGCTTTTTTAGGCGAAGATGGCGAACCAACCACAGATCAAAATACCGAGCAAAACTGCGATAATAAAGATAACAAAGAAAATGTAATAATTGACGAAAAAGAAGAAGAGAGCTCTGATTTAAATCAAACGGCAAATTCACCATTAAAAGACAATCAAGTAATATTTACCGAACAAAAACCTTGGAAAAGAATTCTTGTATTTTTTGCTGGTGTCACTTTTAACTTTTTGTCTGCATTTATTTTTTCTATAATATTTTTATGTGTCGGTGGATACAATGGTTATGTAATGTCCGCCACAAAAGGTTATAATGTTAATCTTTATTACGCAAACAGTACAGAAATATATAGGACAATAAACGAAAATGATAAATTAAATATAATAAAAATAAATGGCACAGAGATAAATTATGCCAGAAACAATGTTTTATCCACATTAACAGATGAACAAGCAGTGTCAATAACTCTTACCATTTTGCAAGATGATAATCAAACCATTGATGTGGTAATTAAAAAGGAAAACTTTGAAACTGTAAAAGACGAAAACAATAATGATAAGATTGTTGGCATATATGGTGTTAGTTATGCAAGTAAGAATATAAATTATAACTTCGGCTTAGTACTTAGAGATTTTATACCATTCACTTTTAGAATATCTGTGCTAATACTCAATGCTTTCTGGATGATAATAACAGGTGCAGTTGCATTAAATCAACTTGGTGGACCAATATCTACGATTACGCAGATATCTGAGGTTGCATCACTTGGATTAGCAAATTTCTTGTATTTACTACCTTTGCTTGCAGCAAACCTTGCAATATTTAATATTCTTCCAATTCCTGGATTAGATGGCTCACATGTTGTTTTTACTAGTATAGAGTGGATAAGGGGTAAGCCAATAAAGAGAGATGTAGAAAATGCTATTCACGGCATTGGTATACTTCTATTATTTGCGTTTGTTATTGTAATTGATATAGTACATTTAATAACAGCATAACAAACAAAGGATAAATATGAATTTTAAATTAGAATTAAAGAAAAAAATAGGAGAAAAATATAGTTTTTTAAAATTATTTAAAGTGGTATACAATACCACTTTTTGTAATTGCCTAATAACCTTTATATATCCAGAAAATGCTCAAACACTAACACAAGAAGAAAAAAATATTATTACAAAAGCAGTAGAAGAAATTATTAAAATAAACGGAAAATTAGAAATTAAATTCTTAAAAAGTTATTTGGATAAAAAGCTAATTGTTTCAAAAATTAAGGATTATCTAAACGAAAATTTTATATCTATATCTCAATTTTTAAATGAAGAAAATTTTGACTATTTTAAAGAAAATTTAAATGTAAATATAATAATTAAATGCAATAGTACAATATATGAGTATATTGAAAATAATAATATTATTCAATTAATAAAAGAATACTTAAATAATAGTTTTTGTGGTAATTTTAGCCTATCTACAAAGATATTTGGCAATGATTTTACAGGTGAAAATTTGGGAAAAAGAGCAATAGAGCAAATTGCAAAACTTCCTAAACTAAAAAGAACAAAGCGTTATAATGTCACCGAAGTAAATAAAGTGTTTGGAAGTGATATTATGCCAAGTCCAGAATTGATATCAGACCAAGAAAAAGAAAAACAATCTG
>JAGCEE010000269.1 GCA_017650795.1 Clostridia bacterium
CAGTTACATAGTTTTCAAAGGTACTACGTTTCATTCTTAGGCTCCCTGCGATAGACGTGGAACACAAAACAATGTGAAAGAAGGTAGTCCGCATCAAATCCAAACTTTTCCTGCAACTCGTATTTGTACTGGTCATAGATAGTCATTCCCTTAACCCTCTTAACCACCATAAGTTGCTTTTCACCAAAAATAGGCTTGAGAAATTCCATTACCTTTTCTACTTGGTCTGTCTGAACGATAATTCCCGGGTATTGCCAAGTTCCAATCTTTGAGCTAAAGAAATTAGCCTGTAGATTTATCATCTTTTTGAATGTTGAAAGTTTCATAAGTTACCTCGTTTTTTCTTAAATATAAAAAACCCCATTGATTTTGTCAATGGGGAGAAACACAAGTATTGTAATTTTTTGTTTACAATACAGCTTTATTTAGGAGAAAACTAAAGGTGTTCAGCAATTGCCTTAATGATTCCCTTAACCAATCCCTGCCAAGTATCAATAACTTCATCTTCTTCTTCATCATTGGCTTTCTTTGCCATTGTGATTCGGTAGTTAGGATTCTTAATCAACTGCATAGCAGTGTCATAACCGTGGCAGTGTTGCTTGTTAAGTGTGGTAACAAAGGACTTGAATGTTTCGTTATCAAACTTAAATGGAAGAGTCTTCAACAAATCTTCCTTTGTCTGATTTTCCATAATCCAATTCAAAGCCTTCTGCATAGTAACTAGACGAGCATAAGCCTTACAATAATTGTCATTTTCATTACAAGAAATTGACTGGTCGCAAAGGAAATACTTGTACTTTTCACCACAAATTCTTGAAGCAAAGAACTGACCATCTACTTTCTTGCCTACGGCATCTTCCAAACTTTTCTCATCGGAAAGGTAATAGATTGAGCATAGACCGGTTCTTCTATGACGCTTCTTTACATCTTTAATTGGGGTGTGGTCAAAGCGAACCAAGAAATAAGCATCGGAACGCAGACCAGTTTCTTTATCAACAACATTTGCTTTTACTATCATTTTTTATTTTCCTTTTATTTAAATTCAAGAAAGACCTTTTTCAAAGGAACTGTATTAAAACATCACCATTCTTATCTTGTTCCTTTTTACTAAGTGTCATTGAATAATTAAAACAAACTCATTAAGGCATCAGGTCAATTTTAAAAATTTTCCTCAGATGGTAATTTTAGAATTTTGTAAGTGCTATCATTGGCAACATATATCCGCGGGTATTATCGGGTAACTCGTTCAAATACCTATGGTCTATAAAACATCCAACTTCAATCGTGAAACGATTTGCAAAATGCAAAAATTGTGACAAAGCAAATACAAATTATTCAACAACTCGGTCTTGTTAATATAAATTAACCATAAATCTTATGGTAAATTTCATCATCCAAATCAAAGCTAAACTTTGTATTTGAATTTATTTTTGAAAGTTCATCTTCCTCTTTTACCTTTTCCTTACTCAAGGCATCAACTACCTTTTCAAAGTCGGTGTCGGTAATCTTTTCCAACTTGGTAACTTCCCAATTACCAGTTACTGGGTTTCTTGACTTTTGTGTACGATTTGCCTTTAGCAACTGTTCAAGTCTAGTAGCTACTTCAATCTTCTTATTGATTACATTCAAGGCATTAAGGTGAACCTTACCCTTTTCATTGTATTCATCAATCAAGTTAGAGAGCTTGTATGTTTCATCGTTACACTTTGACCAAAGTACGAATGTATCATAAACATTCTTGTTTTCAAACTTTTCAAGTTCTTCATCAACCTGTTCAGGTTCTACTACGAAACGGCCAAATGATAAGACATTTTCATATTGTCTTGCTAAGTCCTTGATTCTCTTACGAAGAGTAAAGGCTGTAGTCATATTCAAATCTAATTTCATTTTGTTATCCTTTGTAAAATTTATGTTACACAATATAGAATTTTGTTTTTTCTTGTAAAGGGGGTATTGTAAAAAATATTTTACAGATTAAACTTTATGCTTCAAAATCCAATTCTATTTCTTTCTTTTTCTGTTCTACTTCATATTCCTTTACATATTGGATAGTCTTGAATATTTTGTTCTTCATTGGTACACCACTTAAAGGACAGAGTCTTTGACTATATTCGCCAACAGGGAAAAATGCCAATCCTTGTTGATTGTCATTTGGGGTTACTATAAATCGTTCACCTGACATTTTAACAAATCTACAAATTATATAATCCTTGTAAGTTGCTGTTGTCGGTTGTGATGAACTTAATATTAAAGTTAAACCTGCATCCTTACAAGTTTCCTTATACTCCTTGAAAGTCATTTTCCAAATCCTTCTTTTTCTTTTCTACTTTATATTTCTTTATGCCTTTGTTAATTAAATTTAACAAATCTTCGTCAGACATATTCTTATAATAATACTGATTCCAATGCTCGTAATGTAAAATATCCAACAAAAGAAGTGAAATAATAATTGATTCTTGATTACCAAATGGGTCATAACAATCAAGTTCTTGTGTATAATAATCAATAGACTTATCATTAGTTAGATTTAGCAAATTATCAAGTCTTACACACAAATCTATTTGGTCGGATTTAACCACCCTTTGATTCAATTCACGAACTCTAATATATAATGGCTTTGGCATATCTTTTGACGAAAATGTAAGTGATTGTGAAGCATAATTAAGATGTTGTCTTAAATATAGTAATTGTATTCTAATATCATCATCTGATGGTGATGGTGGTGCTGGCCTTGGCATTAATTAAAATCCTTTTCAAGTGCTTTCTTCTTTTCTTCAATCTTGAATTGCTTAATTTTTAAGTTTATCTGTGTTATCAATTCTTCAGAACTAAACTTATTTAATTCTATAATCTTTTGGGCATCATCAATTTTACAATCAAAGAATTTTAAAATTATTGCTTGAAATGTAACATCCATTGACCACGAACCGCCAACTATCACATTTTGTAAAATATCTTTTACAGAAATGAATTGTGCTAATTCATTTGAAAAATTATTATCGTGTAAAATTGGTCGCATTATCTTAGAAAACAAAGTACAAAGGGCTTTTTCATACTCAGCTTTTTCTTTATTTTCGTCTTTTTGTTTCCTTTTGAAAATCCTGTTCCAAAGACTTCTTACGCTCATTTATTTTCTTTTCCTTGATTAGAACATTGAAAAGTTCCAATTTAGCAATTATATTTTTATAAGTTTCTTCAACTGATTTAAAATCTTTTTCTGTGTAAATATTTCTACTATTACAAGAATCATAATCTATTGTCACATCACCATTGAGAGCATCATAATAGCAATCAACACAAGTTTCAAAACTTATACAAGGGTGGCTACACCTATCACTATATTCCATAAAAGTAGCTACTTCTGTATCGGTAAAATAATGGTTTGGAATATAAGCACCCAAATCACCACCACCCACATCTTCTACTTTTAAACCATTCTTGTTACAAAAGTCCAAAAATAGCTTTTTCATCTTCGGCTGTCTGTTCATTATTATTCTCGCTATAAACCCAACATGTTTCACTAAGCAAGTCACTCATATATTCTTTACCAGTAAAGGGAACTCGCTTTTCCAATGGTGTAGTGCTACTTCTAGCTACTTCCATTCGGACGGCATCAATGAACATTGTGCCTACACTAATATTCCCGTCCTTATCGTACATATCATAATCATCACCTTGGTAAATTTGGGCAAATTCTTCATCACTCATACCCAATACAGTCTTAGGGTCAATTTGTTCCAACCCAAGGCAATCAAAAGATATAGCCCTACACTTATCTACAAGCATAGGTAAATCTTTCTTCAGTTGTTCAATATTTTTCTTAATTTCATCTGAGTGTCTTGACAAGTTATCGTGACCTCTTCTAAAGTCCTTATAACCTAATATAAGAACCTTGCGACCATACAAAGCCTTGTAATCACTTGGTTTCAATACACCAGCTATGACGTGGATAACAGCATTGTCACCCAACCTATCAATGATTCTAAAATCTTCAAAATTATTTGGGTCGGTCAATGAAATTCCAATACCAGCAATTCTAGCTTTCTTCACATCCATTAAAACTTCATAATATGGTTTTAGATGTGCTTGATTTACAGTAATGGATGGAATAAGACCTAATGACCGCAAGTAGTAAACAAAAGTTACAAGGTTAGGGTGTGCCAAAGCATTACCGCCACCAATGGCTACTTCGGTTCCTTCCTTACATCTACTCATCAAGTCATTTATCTTTGACAAGTCTGCGTGTTTACCATTGATTGTAGAATTTTCGTGACAAAACGAACATCCACCATCGCAGTAGTCTGTCAGCTTCAAGTCAAAGGATTCAGGTGTATAGTAAGTGAAATGGTCAGCTTTTGGGTCTATGGTTTCCTTAACCTTAGTCCCGTCACTGTAAATAGTTACAGTATGATTACCATTTTGATAAGATGAAATAATTTTAGGTAAAATCGGCTTCCAATTCATACTTCTTTTTCATTTCCTTAAATTCTTTGAGTTTCTTCAAATAGTTACCAATTTGAATCTTGAAATCATCTAAATTATCCACAATAACCGACTTGTAATCACCATCGTAATTAGGAACATCCATAATGTAAGGGAATGGCTTTAAATGCGGTTCTTCATCATCTTTCTTCTTTTTACGCCTGTCAACGATTCTTTTTTCTTCGTGCTTGATAATTTCGTATTGGTAAATTTCAAGTTTAAGTTCACCTGTAGAAAGAATCAAATCACAAACATAATCTTGGTCAGACCAATTACCATCACCTCTTTGTGAATCATATTTCCAAGTATTGAAATATTCGTAGTTTTCGGAGTCACCCTTTGTAAAATATTTTTTATTAAATTCCTTACTCTTGAATCCTAAACTTTCAAGATAATCAATGTAAGGTTTTAACTTATTATAATATTCTGGCATATCTTTTTTAAGTATGTTTTCCATAGTTACCCCATTAAGTGTGATAGAAACTTAAATTCATTTGTCTAGTCAAAACATCTACGGTAGTAATGTTTTCAAAAGAATCATCTACCTTATTGCTATCTTCCCAACTTTCGTAGCCATTGGTAAAATCTGTAAAATATGATGTTGCTTGGTCATAAGAATAATGACTCAAGTCATTTCCACAAACACCAATGTAGTGTTTCAAGTAAGGCCAGTTTTTAGCTTCAGGCTTAATGTCAATTTGCTCA
>JAGCEE010000270.1 GCA_017650795.1 Clostridia bacterium
AACTTTGATTGTTATACCTTTATGGTTTGTTTGTTGTTTGACTTATAGTTTAAAAGCACTAGGTAGTTATAGTACTGACCTTAACAAAAGCTAGAACTATGGCCAGGTGATGAAATTGGTAAACATAGGGGACTTAGACAGACATTTCTTATACATATAATATGAAATCAACATTAACCGATGATGAATTTATAGAAATTGTAAAGAAATGTTTAACTATGACACAAGCAGCCAAGATGTGTCGGAATGGCATTTAGTTCATTCAAACGCCGAGCTAAAAAATTAGGTATCTATACAGCTAATCAAGGTGGTATGGGTACTAAAAAAGTTCGTGTTAAGAATGTAATAAAGACTGAAGACATATTGAATGGTAAATACCCAAACTATCCAACTTATAAATTAAAATTAAGGTTGTTTAAAGATGGGTATTTAGAAGATAAATGTTCAATTTGTGGTTGGAACAAAAAGCCAGAAGGGTCAAAATTCACACCTTGCGAATTAGACCACATTAACGGTAATCCATTTGACCACAGATTAGAAAATCTTCGCTTAATTTGTCCTAATTGTCATAGTTTGACTCCCACTTATAGATTTAGACGTGGGAAAACAAATGAGGCACTAGGTAGGAAACTCCTAGATGCGATGGAATCAAATTCGGTGAAACCTGTGGACAATGGCAACGCCGAGCCAAGCGAGAATGAATAATTCTTGAAGGTGTAGAGGCTTGACGGTTCCCATCTAAAGCGAAAGCTATGATGAAGGCAAAGTCCGGACTTACAAACATTCTTAGGAATGGTAACGAAAGTTATAGTAGTGCGAAAATCCCCCGGCGAATAGCCTTGTGGGTTCAATTCCCACCCTGGCTACTAGACAAAGAGCTTGCGAATACTTAGTAATCAAAATCAAAATTAAAATGAAAAGATTACACCCATACAATCAATCCCGAAGTATTCAAAAGGTTGGTTTGTTAATTCCAACAATAAAAATTAACAAAAGTTTAACTTGAGAAAAAAATTGAAAAATTGGTATTGACAATTTATAAATACAATACTATATTTGGAAATACAAAAGTTGAGAAATCAACCAGACATACATTCCCCTAACACAAGTTCCAACCGAGCTTGAAGGGACTATGAAAGCACTGAAAAGGTGTGGAAGTAGGTATGATGTATCTGTAAAAACATAATGTGGATGAGTAAGCATTATGTGAGGTTATTAGCCAATATGTTTCGGTGAAACCCCAGGGGCATATTGGTACGAAACTACTGTGGCGGTAGAGTTCACTAATAGTCGCACAAGCCAATAATGTTGAAAGTTACCGATAGTGTAAGCTATGTTTAGGCATCGGTTCCTATCGTTTAGGTGAAAGTCCTAAAACTGACGCAAGATTGAAAAGGTCGCTCCCTAGTAGATTGTTAGTTTGGCAGAACAATGTTTGGATATGTTATTATAAGTGTGCCAAGTCTTATATGTGTGTCTGGTTGATTTTTCAATAGTTTGTTGGAGTAAGCCACTTGTGGTTTGGCTTTGTATGGATTCCCC
>JAGCEE010000271.1 GCA_017650795.1 Clostridia bacterium
CCAAGACCTTTGTATCTTTGTATTTCATAGCCCTTACCACAACGTTCTATTGCCTCTGGTAGTTCTAAATCCGAATAAACATATTCTTCATAACCTTTTTTAAACACCTTATAAAGTGGTGGCAATCCAACAAAAACATGGCCGGCAGTTATAAGCCCCTTCATATATCTATAAAAGAAAGTTAAAAGAATTGAACGAATATGCATACCATCTTGGTCGGCATCGGATAATATAATTACTTTGCCATACCTAAGCGAATCTAAGTCAAAGTCCTCTTGAATGCCTGTTTCTAATGCCGAAATTATTGTTTGTATTTCTTCATTGGCAAGAACTTGGTCTATCCTCTTTTTTTCTGCATTTAAAGGTTTTCCTCTAAGTGGAAGTATTGCTTGCGTTTTTCTATCACGGCCCATTTTTGCAGAACCACCTGCCGAATCACCCTCAACTATAAATAGCTCACTTTGCTCTGCTTTACGAGAACTACAAGAAGCGAGTTTTCCAACCAAATTAAAACTGCCTGCACTATTTTTTGCTCTTGTTATTTCTTTTGCGTGCTTTGCTGCCTCTCTTGTTTTTGCTGCACCCTTTGCTTTGTTTATTATTACATCGGCAACTTTTTCATTTGCTTTATCGGCAAAAAATTTATTAAGTGCCTTTGTGGTCATATTTTCAACATCGGTCTTTGCTTCTGGATTACCAAGTTTTGTTTTGGTTTGCCCCTCAAATTGCACATTTTTCATTTTAACTGCAATAACAACAGACAATCCCTCACGATAGTCATCGCCAATCAAGTTGGCATCTTTTTCTTTTAAATAGCCATGACTTCTAGCGAAATCATTTAAAACTTTTGTTAGTGCTGTTTTAAAACCAACCTCGTGCGTTCCACCCTCGGTAGTTGGAATATTGTTTACAAAACTAAAACAATTTTCGGTGTAGCCATCGGTGTACTCCAATGCACATTCAAGTTTTGCCACTTCGCCTTCCATACTAAAATATATTGGCTCGGAGAACAGTCTATTTTTGCCCTTGTCTAAATATTTAATAAAATCACATATTCCGCCGTCATAATGAAAAACCTGTTTTTTGGCTTCTCTATTATCTATTAGTTCTATTGTTATGCCCTTGTTTAAGAACGCAAGTTCATTAACACGGTTGGCAATAATATCATACGAAAAAGTAAGTTCGCCAAATACTCTTTTATCTGGCAAGAATGTGACGGTTGTTCCACGTTCGTTAGTATCACCAATTTCTTTAAGTGGAGCTTTTGGTATGCCGCTTTTTATTTTGCCATCGCTGGTTTGATATGATTCAAACTCCATATAGTATTTTTTCTTGTTTTTACAAACGGTCACATTTAGCCATTCGCTAAGAGCATTGGCAACAGAGGCACCAACACCATGCAAACCACCCGAATAACTATAATTTGAATTGTTGAATTTTCCACCCGCATGAAGTTCTGTAAATACGACCTGAACTGCTGAAACTTTTAATGTTGGATGAATATCTACTGGTATACCACGACCATTATCGCTTACTGTGGCACTGCCATCGGCATTTAATGTTATTACAATTTTATCTCCAAAACCGTTTGCTATTTCATCAATAGAGATATCTACAATTTCCCAAAGTAGATGATGAAGACCCTTTTGACCAGTTGTTCCAATGTACATACCTGGACGTAGTCTTACTGCATCAAGACCTTCTAGTACGACTATATCTTTTGCTTCGTAATTTGATGACATTTTTAACTCCTTTAAACCCACGAAATGATTTGATTTGTGTTTTATTAAATAATATCAATTTATAGTTGTAGTTTAACATAAATAAAACAAAAACTTCAATCTAAATTAAAAAAAAGTTTTTACATATATTTTATTATTTATATTTTTTTAAGAATTTTAAAAATTATTTTAAAACTCAACAAAAAAACAGATTTAAATAAATTTAAAAAAAGACTTTACAAAAGAACTTAATTATTATATAATCGCTTTGTTTAATACTTTGGGGTGTAGCCAAGTGGTAAGGCACGAGACTTTGACTCTCGCATGCGTAGGTCCGAATCCTGCCACCCCAGCCAAACAAAAAAAATCCAAGCCGAAAAGCGAGGATTTTTTTTGTTTGGTACTCTTAACTTTTAATTCTTCTTTTTTTTCCTCTTCTATTTTGATATAATGTTTACAGCAAAACCTTGAGCTTTGTGATAGTGTTAATATAAAACGAATTTATTAGTATATGTGATTATATAATTAGATGACATTTTTTTAATTGCAATTGACAAAAACTTATAAAAATGTTATCTTTGTGTGGTATATTGGGGTGTCGCCAAGTGGTAAGGCATTGGATTCTGACTCCAACATCCGTAGGTTCGAATCCTGCCACCCCAGCCAGAAAAAATTGTTGTCCTTTGGGCAACTTTTTTATTAAAAAGTTTGCCGCTTTCGGACACAATTTTTTCTTACCGACCACACGCGAAAGTCGCTCCGCTTTGTTTCGGTCGGTACTCTCTTGCGAAGTTCTTTCTATCGAAGAAGATTAAATAGTAAATATTATAATGTTGTCCTTTGGGCAACTTTTTTATTAAAAAGTTTGCCGCTTTTGGACACAATTTTTTCTTACCGACCACACGCGAAAGTCGCTTCGCTTTGTTTCGGTCGGTACTCTCTTGCGAAGTTCTTTCTATCGAAGAAGATTAAATAGTAAATATTATAATGTTGTCC
>JAGCEE010000272.1 GCA_017650795.1 Clostridia bacterium
AAAAAACTTGATATTTTTTTATATACATCGGCCGATAATAAATCTCGTTGCCAATGGTCGTTTTCAAACTTACTAATATTAAAGTGTGCTATAGAACGAAAACTTTTATAGTCTAATGCTTTTATTGCTGCAACTTTATAGTCATAAAAGGGCTTAACAAAAGGATTTATGTCAAAACAAGTAACATTTTTTGCTCCAAATAATATTGCATATAGTATTTGGTCGCCAGAACTACCAACCGTTAATACATCTTTATTTTTAACATCTAAATTTTTAAACATTGTGTACAAATGCTCGTTTGTCATTGAATAAAAACGGTCAAAAAGCTCTAAATAATCTGGAGACCTATCAGGCAAAAATTCGTTTAGCGAATTCATGTGTCGCATTAGTTTTTCTATTTTTTCATCTAATCTCATAGCTATTGTTTTACCACAATATACCCAAATTGTCAATATATTGCTTTATTACTTAACAATATGGGCACTCTATTTGCGTAATTATTTGATAACTAAAATAAAACTAGGAAATACTTTTCCTAGCTCCATCTTTTATTTATAAATGCAGAAATAATAACTGCGAAAGCGAGTGCTTTTTAATTATTTTAAACTATTCCTCGCTATTTTCATTGTTTTCTTCGCTTGCCTCAATGTTGGCTATAACAATATCTTCGGCAGTCATTGTTTCTTCGTTATCTTCTTCGTGTTCGCCAACAGCAGCAGAAACAATTTTTGCATCTCCTTTAAGCCTCATTACTTTAACACCTTGTGTGCTACGAGAAATAAGTGGAATCGAACTAACCGGAGTTCTTATAACAACGCCATTATCTGCCATAACAAGCAAATCCTTATCTTCTTCTACTGGAATAAGAGCAACAAGTTTTCCCGTTTTTTCGTTAAATACGCCTGCTCTAACACCCTTTGTTCCACGAGCTGTTAGTCTAAATTCGTCTGAGTTGGTTCGTTTTCCATAGCCGTTTTCGGTTATAGAGGCAAGTTGCATTTCTTTATTCAAAATACAAACAGAAATTATTTCCTCATCACTTTCCAAGTCTATTGCTTTAACACCCATACTTGTTCTGCCGGTGTTTCTTAAACCACTTTCTTTAAATCTTGAACATTTTCCGGCACTTGATGCAACAAATATTTCATCATCACCATCAGAAGTTCTTGCTGCAAGAAGTTCATCTCCTTCTTCAAGAGTTATTGCAATTTTACCATTTTTTCTTATGCTAGCAAATTCTAATAGTTTTGTCTTTTTGATTAGTCCTTTTTTTGTAGCAAGAACAAGGTTTCCGGTTGTATCCTCAGTTAATGGAAGAATTGTTGATACTTTTTCTTCGGCATCTAATGGAAGAAGATTTACCATTGCTCTACCCTTTGATGTTTTGTTTGCCTCTGGAATTTCGTAAGCCTTCATAGTATGAACTTTACCCTTGCTAGTAAAGAACAATACATCATTATGTGAATGTGTAATAAACACTTGGTCTACAACATCTTCTTCTTTTGTTTTATGGCCGGTCACACCAACACCACCACGATGCTGTGCTCTATATTCTGTTAGGCTCATACGCTTAATGTATCCACCCTCTGTCATAGAGATTACAACATCTTCTTTTTTGATAAGGTCGCCAATGTTTATGTCGCCTGGGGCAAAACTAATTTCGGTTCTTCTTGGAGTTCCAAATCTTGTTTTTACATCTTCCATTTGGTCATCTATTATTTTTACAACTCTTTCTGGTTTTGCCAAAATATCATTTAAATCAGCTATTGTTCTTTCAAGCTCTTCTAGTTCTTCTTTTAAGTTATTTACTTCTAAGCCTGTTAGTTTAGATAATCTCATATCTAGTATTGCATTTGTTTGTATTTCATCTAAACCAAATTTTGCAATAAGCTTGTTTTGAGCATCAGATCTATCATCAGACTCTTTGATAATTTTTACAACATCATCAATATTGGTGACAGCAGTCACTAAGCCAGAAACAATATGCATTCTATCTTCGGCTTTTTTAAGGTCAAATCTTGTTTTGCGAACAACCACATCTTTTTGATGAGCAATATAGCAATCTAGTATTTCTCTTAATGAGCATATTTTTGGAGCGCCATCAACAAGTGCAAGCATAATAATTCCGCCAGAAGATTGAAGCATAGACATTTTATAAAGTTGATTAAGTACAACATTTGCATTATGGTCTTTTTTAATATCAACAACAACCCTAATACCCTCACGGTCGGATTCTTCTTTTATATCTGATATTCCTTCAATTCTTTTATTTTTAACAAGGTCTGCCATTTGTACAATAAATTTTGCCTTGTTTACTTGATATGGTATTTCGGAAATTATTATTCTTTGTTTTCCACTAGCAGTTTCTTCTATTTCTGCCTTTCCTCTAACTACAATGTTTCCTCTACCGGTTTTATAAGCCTCTATAATTCCTTTTCTGCCCATTATTATTCCGCCGGTAGGAAAATCTGGGGCTTTGATTATTTCAATAAGTTCGTCATCGCTTAGTTCTGGATTTCTAAGGAGTTCCTGAACACCCGTGCATACTTCTGCCAAATTATGTGGAGGAATGTTTGTTGCCATACCAACAGCGATACCATCGGCACCATTTACTAATAAATTTGGAAATTTTGCAGGAAGCACTCTTGGTTGCATACGTGTATCATCATAGTTTGGATACATATCAA
This sequence comes from Clostridia bacterium, assembly GCA_017650795.1. Taxonomy (GTDB): domain Bacteria; phylum Bacillota; class Clostridia; order Christensenellales; family UBA1242; genus HGM11367. The sequence goes on from JAGCEE010000272.1 coordinate 2,688, forward strand.
CCGTGTTTTTGTCTATGTCTTCCAATAAAAGCCCTGCAATTTTTGTTAAACGAGCCTCGGTATAACGGTAAGCCGCTGCACCATCACCATCTATTGAACCAAAGTTTCCGTGTCCATCAACAAGTGGATGGTTAATACTAAAATCTTGTGCTAGTCTTACAAGAGCATCATAAACTGACGAGTCGCCGTGTGGATGATAATGACCAAGCACATCACCCACAATGGTTGCCGATTTAACAAACTTGTGGGTATGAAAAAGCCCTTGTTCGCCCATATCGTAAAGTATTCTTCTGTGAACAGGCTTTAAACCATCTCTAACATCTGGAATTGCACGAGATACATTTACTGCCATTGCATAAGCAATAAACGAACGTTCTAGTTCACCTTTTACTTCTATTTTTTGAACCTTGCTGTTTTGCAAGAGTTCTTTTAAATCTTTTTTTTCATCACTCATATTTCACCCCTAACTTTTATACATCTAGTTCGGTCACAAGATTTGCATTTTGTTCTATAAACTTACGTCTTAGTTCTACATCTTCGCCCATAAGTTCGTTAAACACTCTATCTGCCTCAACCGCATCCTCCATTGTCACTTGAAGTAGTACTCTATTTTCTGGATTAAGTGTTGTTTCCCAAAGTTGTTCTGGATCCATTTCACCAAGACCTTTGTATCGTTGCATTTCGCCCGTTCCATTGCCGTTTTCTTTATAGAACATTTCTAGTTCTTCATCATTATAGAAATAATACTCTTTTTTGCCCTTTTCTAGCTTATATAATGGTGGCTGAGCAATATATACATGACCATTTTCAATTAGTGGCCTCATAAATCTAAAGAAGAATGTGAGTAGTAGTATTCTAATATGTGAGCCATCAACATCGGCATCGGTCATAATTACTATTTTGTTGTAGCGAAGTTTACTATCATCATAATCTTCTTTCATGCCTGCACCAAATGCTGTAATCATACTTTTTATTTCGGCATTTTCTAGTATGTGATTTATTCTTGCTTTTTCTACATTTATAATTTTACCACGAAGTGGAAGAATTGCTTGGAAGCGCCTATCACGGCCCATTTTTGCAGAACCACCAGCCGAATCACCCTCCACAATGTATATTTCGCAATGTTCTGGGTCTTTTTCGGAGCAATCGGCAAGTTTTCCTGGTAGGGTTGTACTTTCTAGCACGCCCTTACGCCTTGTTAATTCTCTCGCATTTCTTGCAGCCTCACGAGCCTTTTGGGCAGTTATGCTTTTTAAGATTAACTCACGAGCTTCTTTTGGGTTTTCTTCTAGGTAGTCACCAAAGCATTCTAACATTGCTTTTTCTACCTCTACACGCATTTCAGAATTTCCAAGTTTGGTTTTTGTTTGACCTTCAAATTGAGGGTTCATAAGCTTTACAGAAATAACAGCAGTTAAACCTTCACGACAATCTTCACCAGAAAGTTTTTCGTTTTCTTTTATTATTCTATTTTTTACACCATAATCGTTTATAACTTTGGTTAAGGCATTTTTAAAACCAACCAGGTGGGTACCACCCTCGGTAGTGTTTATGTTGTTTGCATAAGCATGGATTAGTTCTTGATAACCATCGTTATATTGGAAAGCCACCTCTACTTCGCTTTTATCGGAAATTTTGTTAAAATATATTGGATGTGGGAAGATTGGGTTTTTATTTTGGTTTAAATACTCAACAAACTCAATAATACCACCCTTAAACTCAAACCTATCGCTTGCTTCCTTGCCACTACGCATATCGGTTAAGGTTATTACTATTCCTTTGTTTAAAAAGGCTATTTCTCTAAACCTATTTTTTATTGTTTCGTAATTAAACTCTACCGTTTCAAAAATCTCGCTATCTGGTTTAAAGGTGACAACCGTTCCTCTTCTATCACTCTTTTCCATTTTTTTAAGTGGAGCATCTGCTTTGCCACGAGTAAACTGAACATAGTGATGATAGCCGTTTTGATATACATCTACTTTTAGCCAAATTGATAGTGCATTAACGCACGATACACCAACACCATGCAAGCCACCAGAAATTTTGTAGCCAGAGCCACCAAATTTTCCGCCAGCATGAAGCTTTGTTAAAACAACTTCTACGGCGCTTCTGCCCTCTTTTTCTATCATTCCGGTAGGAATACCTCTACCATTATCGGCAACAGTACATGAACCGTCATCATTTAATGTGACATTTATTTCTGTACAATATCCAGCAAGTGCTTCGTCTATACTATTGTCTACAACCTCGGTGACAAGATGATGAAGACCACGTTCGTCAGTTGAGCCAATGTACATTCCTGGACGTTTTCTGACTGGTTCTAAGCCCTCTAATACTTGAATGTCCGATTGGTCGTATTTTTCACTTTTGGATAAATCTAATTCGTTTGATTCCATTTAAGACCCCTTTATATATGTTTTGTTTTTATATGTGTTTTAAGGAAATTGGTTAAAAGTTTTGCACAAAAAACACTTACACCAATTACGATGTAAGTGTATCATATTTTAGCATTTATTTCAAGCAT
>JAGCEE010000273.1 GCA_017650795.1 Clostridia bacterium
GGAATGCTCAAATTTATCTGATTGTGGTTGATTATTATTATCATATCCCCAAGTCCAATTATGTGCTTCATCTACAGAAAATGTTAATAGGTTATTCATATTACAATCATTTGATGTTTGTAAATTATTCCAATACATTAAATTGTTGTCAATATCATATCCATAAGTACACATTTCAATATTTGAAGCAAATTTATCATTATTTGTATTATATTTTATGATAATATCATTAGATATATCTCTATTTTTTATTAAATCATTTGTACCAATAATAATATTTTTATTTGTAATATAATTACTATTAGAACACTTATCCCATTGAACATAAGTTGTACCATATTCTTTACGATGTATATCAGGTACACCAATTGACCAATACCCAAACGAATATGTTATTGGTTCTTCACCTGTTTTTGTATATCCAAATCTACCAAGATATACTGGACCAGTAGAATCAAAATTTTCCCTTTCATCCTTTTTATGATTAAATTCTAAAGCCAATTTAAATTTATGTTCATTACTTTCAGTATGAACTATTCCATTTTTATCTTTCAAATAATATTTCATAAAATCACCTATTCGTAAATGAACAAAACACCAGACGGAACCATATCTACATCACCACAAATATAATTCAAACCACCTGCCAATGATGGTGTGTAACCGGTTACACCATTGAATTGTGTTCTATCATTTGGGTTAAATATATTAGAAGATGTATTGGTATGACTATCACTATTTTCACTTGAAACATCGTAGCTACTTGTCAATCTACCATTAGATACATAATCACCAATATTAGCTGTCCAAGAATCTATCTTTCCTACATTTCTATGATATTCGTAATATTCATCAAATGTTTCTAGGGTTGAAGCACTAACATACACTACATTAGCACCATTAGGAAATGTTGTTACTGCACCTGCCTTGTTTACAATTCCAGCACTATTACTTGGTACATAATGAACTATTGTTTCAACCGGTGGTACAATATGGCTTTGTAGTGGTGTAAAACCATAATACAAACCACCATCTTTTAATTCAATTTTATTTACTTTGTACTTATCAGGTCTTCCATCTGTTGTATTGAATTTATCTGGTAAAGGCAAAGTAACATAATTGTAATCTTCATTACAATTCAAACCACCTGTAAAATAATAATTATATTGGGTAGGAGTAAAACTTATAGTGTATGTGTCACTATTAATGGTTATCCAATCACCTGCAATATAATGTTCCTTTTTATCTTTATCAACAATTTGAATTTGTTGTGCTAGAAACAAATCACGATAACATAGTGCAGACAATGTAGCATTAGTCATCCAAATGCCATCCGTAACAGTAAATCTATTCCAAGATTCAGGAACTAAATTTACTGGTTCATCTATTAAACCAGAATGGGCTGTTTCATACAAATGATAATAAGTTTCTAACTTCATCTTAACCTATAACATAAATTTTTCCATTTGTTGTATCTACAGGTATTGCTGAAACATATTCAACATTTAATTGTCCTGTCAAATAGGTATATGTAAAACCTGATGTATAAGTAGCACTATAAACACTTTCGCTTGATAAAGCCGATGTACTACTTAGCATATAATCAATGTTAGCATATATACCATTTTCATCTGCAGTCAAGGCTTGGTATTCGTCGGTTGCATATTGCGGTGCCGCAAGTTTAACACTAACCGTCTTATTGTGTTCTTCGGTAACAACATTCATTGTATTTGGGTCAAAGTCATAAGTAGGCACATTAGTAGTGTATTCACTATCAACAGAAATAATGTAGTTATCTTCACTTGCAGGGTTTGGTGTAATTATAATACCTTCACCTGGTGTATAGACGGTGTATTTACTAGCAATTTCATCAAGACATTCTGCCAAGTAAATATCACGATTTATCAATGGTTTAATCGTATTAACATTTTGCCAATAACCATCAGCAACGGTGCTACGATTCCAAGGGGTAACACATAACTTACCCGTAGTTCCATTGTTAAAGACGTGGTAGTTCTCATCCAAGTGTGCACTTACATATTCTTTTTCTGTAGCCATTGTTACCCTCTTACAAACCTAATAAATCATCTTTTGCTTGACCGGCTGACTTATACTTTATTGCCTTACCACCAGCCATAATAAATGCTTCAATGTTTTTACCAAAATCATCTATCAATAGGCTTGTGTCATTGGCAAACTTAGCCTTGTCCTTACCTTTGGCTACGATGTAAA
>JAGCEE010000028.1 GCA_017650795.1 Clostridia bacterium
ATTATGTGAAAGGGGTTGTACCCTTTACAAATCAGGTGTGGCTTGTATCAAGGGTATGAACTTTGATATGACTGTCCTTAACTATGGTGACAAATATGTTAATGTTTATAGCCAAAGTGGTGAGGGTGAAGAATGGATGTGTTTCATAGAATATAGCAATAGCTATGAACCAAATGCTGGCCGTGGCTTTGAATGGAAGTTAGAATTTAATGACAAAGTAGAAGAAATTATAAATGAATATGTGAAGTTCTTGAAGTCAATAAGAGTTGAGAACAAGATAAGGGAAATTAATAAGGACTTTGAATAATGTTTTCTATCGGCGAAGAAATAACTTTAGATTACCTAAAAGCTGAATCTTTTGAGTGGCTAGATAATTTAAGGAAAAATTGCGGTGAAAATGGTATGTGGTGGGATAGGGAAAAACATAGACCCGAAGTTGATGGCATATATGTAAAGTTAATTTATCAATCGGGTAAATGGGTTTTATTAGATAGTGGTGTGTATGATTATGGCAAACCTTGTTATGTGAAAAATAGAAACAAATATTTGTTTAAGTTTAAGGGCTATAATTGGAATAACAATGACTTGGAAAAAGAAGCTGAAAGACAATATAAAGAATTTTTGGTGTACGCAAAGAAATATGAACTAGAAAAGGACTTTGAAGATGTTACAAGGTAGACCTGAAGAATTACAGCACTTGAATGATTTCTTGATAAGCATTGGATATAAACCTTATTCAACCGCTTTTGATGATTTTATGCACAAATCTGATTATAACTACATTGAATGGGTTTATGATTCTTGTAAATTTTCTATTGAATTTACAAGACAAGGTAAATTCGTAATTAGAATGGATTGTGTAATCAATACAAAGGAATTAGCGGAATGTTATGATTCGCCAAAGGGTACTTTTATAAATTATAGTAAGAAGAATTTGGAAATTCCTTTTGAAGATGCTAACTTGACCGGTATTGAGAACAACTTAATGAGAAATATAAAGATTATTAAAAAATTTCATATTGAAAAAAAGAAGCAAGAAATTGATAAGGATTTTCAATGAACAAGAATGAACTTGTAAAGATAATTTTGGATAATGGGTTTGTACAATCACCACATAACCCTGACTGTGTATGGCAATATCCTGAATGGGATTCGCCTTTAATAAATGATAGATTTAGAGTTTATTGTGCTTTGTTTTTAAACAAATCAAATAATTGCTTAGAAGATTGTACAGAAATTTACGATTTTGAAAAGAATGAGTTTGTATTTAAGAAACATTTTTATGTATGCCCAGTTAAAAAAGAATTACATTTATTGAATGAAGAAAAATTGATGAATGTTATTAACAGCCAAAAAGAATTGTACAAGAAGATGATGAAGATTGTTAAACAAATTATGGTTGATGAAAAGATGAACGATTTGGAAAAGGACTTTGATAATGGCAAAACTTAAACATAAACATAAAGATAATTTCATTAAAAACTGTTTGGCTTTTATGCGTGAAGTTGGACTTGTTACGGACAACAACATCAATTATTATAGTCCTATGATGGATAAGTATGAGTGGCTCGTAGTAATTTGGGCAGACAATGATATAAGGGTTGTAAATGATATTTACATCGCGGATAATGAATGTAAGATATGTACTACCAATGCGGAAACCGTAAAGACATTAAAAGAATTTAAAGCAAAATTATCAAAAGCCATTGAAAGAAGTAAGCAATTGACAGTGTATTTAAGAAAAAGGACAATTGATAAGGACTTTGATAAAGATGATGAATAGTGTACTTAAAGAATTTCATAGAATTTGTTCTAAGTATTTGGTTAGGGA
>JAGCEE010000274.1 GCA_017650795.1 Clostridia bacterium
TATTGTGAGGTTTTATTGCAATTATTTTTTTGGTTTTATAATTATCATTGTTTTAAAATATAAGACATTTACCAAGATTAAATAAATGATATATTACCGACCACATAACATCTTTATTGCTTGTTGATTTTAATTAAGCATAAATTATATTTTTAATAAACCAAAACTTATAACTTTATTCAACAGGTGTGATTTGTATGTTATCAATATCTTTGTTAGTTTGTTCTTTTACAATAGATACGATTTGCGCCACTTCGTTAGATGTTAATGTTGCATCTGCACAGCGAACAACTATTTTTACACTTGGGTCTATACTCGTGACAATACAGTCATCAAAACCTTTAGCCTTAATTAGTCCTTCCATAACTAATTCTGCCTCCATTTGACTTATTAGTTCCATTTTTTTAGCCTCGGCACTTGCAATAGCCTCGGCACTAGAACTCTCTGACGATATAATTGCATCATAATAAAGCAATGCTTGGTCACGAGTAGATTGCCTATCATCTCGGTATGTTGAGAAATAATTCGCAGATGTGATAGCCGTTGTACTTGTGCTTGTAATATTGTTGTTTAAAGCAATATTTAAGTACCCCGTGACACCAAGTAAAAGCACCATACCAATTAAAATAAAAATTTTTGTTCTCTTTTTTAACATATTTTACTCTCCTTTCTTTGTTTGATAATTTAATATATTTTGTTTAAATATTACTTATGCTAAAAATATTGTCGATTTTTGATAACTTTAAATTACAATTTATTTTTATATTATCCACCAACCAAAACTTCAATCTTGTTAGCGTCTATTCCAAGAATTGTAGAAACTGCACTAATAATATTTAATTTAACAGCCACATTAGATGCCCCCGAACAAACAACAACCACGCCGGTCACATCTGGATAGTACTGCCTAATTGTTAATGGCGTTTGTTTTCCATTTTGCGTAATCATAACTATATTTTCATTTGTTGTCGTTTTGCTATTTGTACCATTCGTTAAAGAACTAGAAGTAGTCACCTCTTCACTTTCTTTTGCATACTCGTATTTCATTCCACCGTCCAACATTATCATCACCGAAACTCTTCCCGCACCAGATATTTCTTTTAATACATTTTCTAGTTTATTTTCTAAATTGTTTGCATAAATTTCCGCATTAAATTCATCTGAACTTTTTATGCTTGTTGATGAACTTGACGAAATATATATAATAGCCAAAACAGCGACAAAAATTACAGCAACTATTACTTCTATGTGCTTAATATTTTTTAATCTTGTCAAAAATGGCACTTTGTCCCACAAATTAGTTTTAGTTTTTTCACTCATAAAATATTATTTTCTCCTCCTTTATAGAAATACAACCAAGTATTAAATCTTTAACTATTTTTTTTATATTTATATTCGAAGCATCTTCTGTTATTACAAGGTTGTATAAATCGACATATATCGCATATATTTCCATATCATCCTCAAATATGTTGGCAGAAATAGAAACACTAACACCAAGAATTCCCATGCTATTTAATTCGTTTTCTATCTTATTTTTTATGCTATCTAATTTTGATTGATTTAAGTTGTAAATGTAGTTATCCTGCAGTTCTATTATGCTATTGTCAAATATGCCTTCTGCCCTAATATTACCATTTAATATATTTGGTATTGGCAAAAGCACAACTAAAATAATTGCATACGAGACAACTTTTTTGATATTTGAATTTGTTTTGCCAGAAGGAAGCATTAAATCTATTACTACCGATAACAAACAAATACCAACAATACTCAAAGCCCAAGCAGATATACTACTCATATATACTCCTTAAAAGTTTAATAAACACATAATTAGCCCTACAACAATCAAATACATAAAAGCCACACCCAAAATTATTGCAATTAGTGTCGATATAGTCTTTGCCACATCGCTTACAAATGACGTCACCCTAGAATCTGCTATTGGCTCTAAAATGGCAGATACCAATTTCATTAAAAGTGAAAAAA
>JAGCEE010000275.1 GCA_017650795.1 Clostridia bacterium
CCCTATTGTCAAGCAAATTTAACCATGTTTGTACTTTTTTTTATTATTTTTATAATATAAACTTTTTTACTTTTGGTGTGGGGGATGTAGGCTATAATTAAAAACAACAACACTTTAAAAAGTGTGTCAAAAAATAAACAAACAAAGTTATAAAAAAACAGAAAGGTCTTTTCTGTTTTTTACAAGTATTTTTTTTAAAGTATAAGTTTTTATAAAATCTTATTTAATGTTCATTCCTTTTGGGAATATGGTTAAATATCTATATGGTTCTTCACCCCTAGAAACTGTGTCTACATATTTGTCATCAGCAAGTGCTGAGTGAATTATTCTTCTTTCGTTTGCAGTCATTGGCTCTAATTTTACTGGGTGATTTGTTTTTGCAACTTTTCTTGCCATACGATTTGCAAGGGCAATTAGAGTGTCCTCACGTTTTGCTCGGTAGTTGTTGCAGTCTATTCTAACCTTTTTTGCATGACGATTATTTTTTCCAACATAAACATTTGTTAAATATTGAATTGCATTTATTCCGTCGCCTCTAAATCCGATTATTTCGGATGCCCCAACAAGATTTAAGAAAACTTCATCATTATTTTCTTCCGAAATAATATCTGCGCTAATTCCTGCGGTTTTTAATAAGCCATCAACAAATTCTTTTGCTTTTTCTACATCTGGCTTACTAGATACTTTTGTTTTTGATTCAATATGGTCCACAGGTGCTTCGGTATCTTCTTCTTTTGTATATATTGGTTCGGCTTGCTCTTCTTTTTCTTTTTCTTCTAAAACGGCTTTTTTAATTTTGTTATATTTTTCTTCTGCTTCTTCCGAAATAGTCACCAAAACTCTTGCTTTTTTAAAAAATCCGCCCTCATCCAATATTTTAATATCAACATCTTCTCTAGATGCTCTAAGTTCTAAAAGAGCATTGTCTATTGCTTGTTCTATATTTTTTCCAATTCCTTCGCAAGATAACATGTTTTATGTCCTCCTTTGCTTTTATATTTTTTGCCTATGTTTTAGGCTTTTTTATCTTTTTTTTGTATAAATTTATTTATTAGTGGCGCTGTTGCCATACCAAACAACTGGCTGATTACAATGTAAAGTGAAAATATTGAGTTGTTTTGAAGTGTAAAGTACACCATAATAACCGGAAGTATTATCATAAGCGCCTTGCCAGAACTCTGAGATGGGTCTGGCATATTTGGATCTGCATGTTTATTTTGAGCTGATTTTTGATTTTTCTTTTTGGTTAATATATATTGATACAAAAATGCAGTCACACCTGCAAGTATTGCCAAAACAAAAAATCCATTAACGCCAGCCTCTTGGTTTAATGCCGACATAACTGCCTCGTACTCGGCTTTAACTTTTTCCTTTTGTTCGTCGGTTAAGTTTGCTTCCCTTAATTTTGCAACATTATAATATGTGTCAAAATCTGGAATTGCCTTTTTTAATGGCGAATCGGCTATCCAAACATTTTTTACCCACAAAAACGATTCCTTTACTTGTTCGTACTTTTCTTTAACTGCATTTGTTGCAGTTTCTTTTTGAGCATCTGTTGCTGTGGTTGATATTTCTATAATATAGTCCCCAATTTGCTCAGACGAAAGATTTAGGTTTTGATAACCTGCCTCATCTATTCCTTCCTTGTCCATAACATATTGTTGAACATATGCATTTTGCAAATTTTCGTACTGTGTTGTAATTTTGTATGCGGCAACATTATTTAAACTTGCAAATAGGGTTATAAACACGCCAACGCTCATAATCATAACGCCAAGCATTGCAAGGCAAGAGCCCATTGGGTTAAAACCCTCTTTTCTGTAAAGTTCGCCAAGTTTTTGGTTTTGAATGGTTTTATCGGGATATTTTTTTTGAATTTCCTTCATCTTTGGTGCTAATTTTTCTTGCACTTCATTCATTTTGGTCGTGGCTCGTCTATTGTAAAAATCAATAGGAAGCGTAATTAGTTTTATGGCAACGGTTAATATGATAACTGCAAGCGCATAATTTTTGAACACCGAATTAAATGCAAAAATTATATTTTCCCAAACACCATTTGGAAAAACAGCAAGCATTGCTAAATTAGCCATCTTATATCTCCTTTAATGTTGCATGGCACAGGGTCCACCCCGCACTCATGCCTTGGATTGCACCTTAATACTCTTTTTATTGCCAAATATGTGCCCTTTATAATGCCAAACTCGTCTATTGCCTGCAAGGCATAGTTTGAACAAGTTGGCAAATATCTGCATGTTTTTGGCAAGAGTGGCGAAATGGCAAGTTTATATATCCATATAAATGCCTTAAACAATAGTTTAAAAGGATACTCAAAAAATTTAATTATTTTCATTTAATAGCCCTGCCTTTTTAACGGCATCTAGCATTTGAGCCTTAATATCTAATTGCTCTAAATTCTCTATACCCTCACGAGCCACAAATATATAATTATAACGTCTGTCTACTAATGTATACATCTCGTTAAATGATGCACGCATTCTTCTTTTAACTTTGTTTCTTACCACACTTTTGCCAATTTTGTTGCTTACCGAAAAGCCAACCTTAAATGGTTTGATTTTAGCTTTAATATAAGCCAAGGCAACAAATTTTGTTTTAACATTTTCCCCATGCTTATATATATAATTAAAGTGCTTGTTTTTTTTGAGGCGATTTTCTTTTTTAATCATTTACTACCTCACATAAACTTGTAAATAGCCAAATAAATCAAATTGCTTAATTGCTATTTACAAAACAATCAAAATTTTAAATTAAAAAACTATGCAGAAAGTTTTGCTCTGCCTCTGTTTCTTCTGCGTTTAAGCACATTTCTTCCAGATTTTGTACTCATTCTTTGGCGGAAGCCGTGAACTTTGCTTCTTTGTCTTTTCTTAGGTTGATAAGTTCTTTTCATAGCATTTCTCCTTTTAATTAAAATTGCTTAAAAGTGGCATTAAACGACTAAACACAACTAGCCAAATTAAACTACCCAAAAGTATACCGATTTACTAAATAATTGTCAATGATTATTGTGTAAATAACGAATAATGAATAATTGAAGACGATTTAATAAATAGCGGGCAGTGAATGGTTAATTTCATTTGCATTTATTATTTTTTTTTAATAAAATATTTACAAAGGACAAAATATGAAACAAATAACAAACGCCAGACGATTTATTGATGCATTTAATCAAATAGATTATGCAATTAGAGTGCAACACAATTTTAAACGCAGTATGGGTTTTTCCGACATGATAAGACGTGCAAGTTCTATGAACCATATTGTTAGAAAATACGAAGAAGATTTAATAGATTTTGGAAGATTGAGAAATGCAATCATTCATGGTAGCAATAGTGACATAATTATTGCAGAGCCACACGAGGACATTGTGGAAAAAATAGAAAGCCTTGCAAAACTCATAACCACCCCACCAAAGGTTTTAGACGTTTTAAACGAAAAAGAGGTTTTTACGGTAAATTATGACATGCCGATTAAAGCCGTAATAGAAAAAATAAGTTCCACACAATATAGTAATTTGCCAATTTATAAAAATGGCGAACTAATTGGTGTGGCAAATGGTCAAAGAATATTAGATGCCCTAGGAAAATATTTGCTTAACCACGATTCGCTAGATGATTTTATACAAAACACCACAATAGATACCATTGTAAATAGCCAAGTAAACAACAATTATTACGCAGTTTTGCCTGGTGATGTGACTATTGACAGTATTTTAGAAGAGTTTTTAAAAAATCGTAAACTGCTTGCAATAATTATCACAAAAACCGGCACAATGAACGAGCCACCACTTGCCATCATTACTTCAACCGATTATATGGAACTAAACAAAATATTAGAAAACTATTAAAATAATATTGCAATATGTTTTAATAAATGTTTATTAAAAAACAGCTTAATTAGTGGTTTATTAAAAACAATAAAAAATCGAGCATGTTGCTCGATTTTTTTTAATCGTTTCGCCTTAAAAACACCAACAAAAATCTTAAAAGGTTTAGTAGCGACACAACCATGGCTGCAACATACGTTAATGCGGCAGCATTTAAAACCTCTCTTGCACCAATAACCTCAGTGTTATCTACAATATCCAATCTTACAAGTTCGTTTATTGCTCTTTTTGATGCATCTAATTCTACCGGCAATGTTATAAGCGAAAACAAAAACGAAAGTCCAAAAACTATTATGCCACTCCACAAAACCATCTTTCCTATTGGAGAATCAACAGCAAATCCAAGAAACAATCCCAAAAATACTATTGGCCATAGTATTGTGGACGAAATATTGCTAACCGTCACAACCACACTTCTTAATTTTGCTGGTGCATATCCCCTGCTATGCTGTATGGCATGCCCACATTCATGCGCTGCAACACCAAGAGCAGCAATGGTTGATGAACTATATACATTATTGGATAGCGATACTCTTTTTGTTCTTGGGTTAAAATTGTCGGTTAATTCGCCGTCTATTCTCATAACCGAAACATCATTTATTCCATTTTCGTTTAGCATTTTTAATACGGCATCTTTCCCTGTGTATCCGTTTGCCGAAATCACCTTTGAGTACTTTGAATAAGTGGTATTTACTCTTGCCTGCGCCCAAATAGCAAATATAATCCCTGGCAAAAGAATAATTCCCATTAAATAATATTCCCAATACAACATAATTATCTCCTCTTTACAAGACCTGTCCACCTTAACATAATTTTTAATAAATCGGCAACATAAGTTAATTTGGCACTTTTTAAAAACTTATTAGCCATTTTTAATTCGTCATCAGAATAACTCGCATATATTCTTAAAATATTTATTGCCGTTTTTGAAGCTTCTTTTTCTACACCTATTGTGTAAAGTTTTGAAACAATGGCAATTAAAAAGCAAAGTCCGGCAAATCCAAAAAGCGAGTATGCAAAAATGTTTTGCTCTACAATTAGTAAAATTATTCCTGCAATTATTGCCGGATTAAAAAGGCTTAATGCTATTTTGCTAATGCGTGTTAATTTGGAGCATTTTTGCATTTTTTTCATGTTATCTCTAAACTGAAAGGCATGACCAAGTTCATGAGCACATATTGCAAGCGCCGGAAAATTGTAATTGTTTGCATATTTGCTAGAAAGCGTTAACACAAAATTGGACGACATAGAGTCGCTAAAATATTTATCACTATATTTTATTCTAATCCTTCCGCCAAATTCTATGTTGTTTAAATTATTTGCCAATTCCACGCAAGAAATACCACAAGGAAGATTGGAAAGATTTTTAAATTTTTGAAGCATCTCCTCGCCAGAATAATTAACTATTGCAAGACCAATTATGATAAGCAACAAAAAAACTACGGCTAAAATAATTATATATTTTATTTCCATAGTTTTATTATATCTAATTTTTTATTTTTGTGTCAAATTAAAGTAAAAAAACAAAACAAATTATAAATAATATATTTATATAAAGTCTAGTTGTTTAATTTACTTAGTTATTTTGTCATAAACAATATGCCAAGTGTATTTGGACCACAGTGGCTAGATATTGTTGCGCCTGCATTGGTTTTGTATATTTCTTTAAAGCCAGCATTTTTTAGATAATTATATGCACATTCAACAGCCTCGTCACTTGCAGTCGTGTATGTGACAAATGCAACCGATTTGTCGTTGTTAGAAAATTCTGCAAGTGTGTCTTTGCAGTATTGTCCCACACAATAATCATAGTTGCCTCTATATTTTTTGTATGGTGCCATCTTTCCATTCTTAACTAATATTTGTGGTCTTATATGAAGAAGGTTTGCTCCAAAACAAACGAGCCCAGAACACCTTCCACCTTTTTTTAAATAATCTAATTTATTTAAAACAAAGCCGGCCTGAACCTTGCCTGTATCCTCTTTCATTTGTTCTATAATCCTTTCTACGCTATCGCCATTATTTGCCATTTTTGATGCTTTTATTGCAAGTAGTGCAATACCCGTGCTAAGGCTTCGGCTATCTATAATATAAACATTTTTAAACGCCTTACTTGCCTTTACCGCATTTGCATATGCACAACTCATTTCACAAGAAAGTGAAAAATGGATTATTGCATCATGATTTTCTAATAGTTTAGAAAAATGCTCCTCGTATTGATACTGATTTACTGCACTTGTTTTTGGCAACACTTTCTTTTTTGATACGTAATCAAATATTTCATCTGGTGTAATAACCCCATCTAATCCTATTTTGTCGCCCAAAAGAATTGTAAATGGCACAGTGTTTATGCTGTATTTGTCTAAAAGTTCTTTTGGTAAATCTATCGTACTCTCGGCAGAAATTGCTATTTTCATAAATACTCCTTTGCTTTTATTTACACAAATATGCTATACATATTTGCTTTTTATGACCACCTACTTTAAATGTTTGGCTCTACACCAATAAAAAACTAAAAGTGGAATGACAAAATTCGCATCTACTGGCAGTAGAATAAGCAAAAATCATTTGATAAATGTTGAATTTTTTGTTAACATATAGTCATGGAACAAAATTATGATGAATTAAAAAACCAAATTGGTAAAAATATAGCAGAATACAGAAAATTGGCAGGTATGTCGCAAATTGATTTTGCAGAAAAGTTGAATTATTCCGATAAGGCAGTAAGCAAGTGGGAACGAGGCGAATCTTTGCCAGATATTATTGTTTTAAAGCAAATAGCAGATTTGTTTGGAATATCGGTAAATGATTTGCTTGGAGAAAAAGATACAAAAAAGAAAAGAATAGATTTAAAAAAACTGCTAAGAAACAAAATTTTTATTTTAACACTCTCTATAGGAATTGTTTGGCTTGTGGCAACCATTGTTTGTGTATTTATTTTAATATTTAATGCTCCACAAAAACTTGCTTGGCTTCCTTTTATTTATGCCTTGCCAATTAGTGCAATAATATCTATTGTTTTTACTAGCCTTTGGAAACATAGATTGTGGCTTTTTATTAGCCAATCTATGCTCGTTTGGACTTTGGTTTTATCTATTTGCCTTTCGGTTGAATATAGTGGAATATGGTATATGTTTATTATTGCCATACCTCTTCAAATATTAATCATTCTTTGGAATTTAATGAAATGGAAAAAGAAAAATTAAACACAGTGTTTAAATATGTAGAAGAAAGCACTCTCACTCACTCGTATTATTTTTGTACCTATAAAAAAATCACGCCATGTTTGTTGGTGTGATTTTTCAATATTATGTACTCATTTAATTGTTATGACTATAATTTTTGTTTTTTATTTTTGTCTTATTTTCTTTTTTAATCTTGCCTTAATTCCAAAAGAAACAAGCACGATTGACACCGTTGCAACAATAATACATATTGCTCCAATAGTGGTTCTAGAAATACCACCTTTTTTAATTGTGCTAGTTTTTATATAACCAACAAAAATATCTAAATTATCATCTTGATACTGAATTTTGGTATATGCTTTTAAATAATCTAGTCCGTCCAAAACTTTTATATTTTCGCCTGCTTTTAAAATAACTTCGGTTTCTTCATAATTATCTGCCGATTTGTTATAAACCACAGCATCATCTAATAAGCTTGCATTTGTGTCCAACTGTCTTTTAGGTGAGGCGATTTCATCTTGACAAACAAAGGACGCAAGCACGTAGCAATTTTGTTCGCCAAAAGCAACATAATAATAATCTAAATCATCATCGCCCAAAACTTTGCTTTCTTGCAAAAGTTTAAGCTTGTCGCCATATTTTGCCGTTGCAACAACTTCTGCTCCACCACTAGCATTTGCAAAATTATATAGTTCTACCGTGCCATATATTACCCTTACATATTTTTCGCCGTCCGCCATGGCACTCATTTTTATTGGCAACACCAAAAGCATTAAACATAACGCAAAAATAAATAATAATTTTTTCATGCTTTAATTATATATTGTTAATTTAATTTTTGCAACAAGAATTATTTAGTCAAATTAGTGTTAATTTTTTTTAAATACCTTTAAGTTATTTGTTAAATATGTCGAAATTTGTAATAATTTGTATAAAGGTACAAATGAAAAATGGTTTAAAGATATTATTAGTAATAACCAGTATTGCCGTGGCTTTTGCCTTGGCTATTTTTGTTATAACAAGCAACCATCAAACAAGTGGTGGACAAAATACTGATAATGTTTTAAATGAGCAAGATATATTTGGTGAGGATGATTTGGCCGCCTCTTTAATTACACCTCGAATAATAGCCGAGCAAGAAATAACATTAGAATTGTTAGAAACCGCAAAACTTGATTACGAAATACAAAATATACAAAACCATGATATTATCAAAACAATATCAAATCAAAACATTTTAACAATAGATAATCAGGATATTATTCATCCACAGCAAATAGGAAGCACCATAATTACTATTAGTATAAACTGCTCACCCATGGTTGAAAAACAAATAGTTGTTAATATTATTGACTGTGTTAAAAATGTTGAATTTTTAATTACCGACATGGCAGATGTACCAGCAAGCAACTACTATGCAAACACCGATTACAAATTACACATTATTCAAAACATGGCACCAACAATCGAGCCAGAGATTATTTGCTCCATGCAAGATTTTGCCCTTATTTCTAAAAATGACAACATCATGATTTTTAGGTTTAATCAAAACACTGCCGGCCAATTTGGTTTTACATATAATGGCAAATATATTAACAAAAGCCAAAGCTACACAGCACTTGCTCGCCCAGAAAATATTTCGGTTTCATTTACAAACATTCAGCCAATAGATAACAAAATATATCTATATTTGATTGACAATTCATTTATAACCCAAGCAAACACTGATGGCTTTTATAGCGCCACAACTTTTAGCATAAATAAACTTAACGAGCAAGACACTATTGCCTGTTCGGTTGCCGGAAGTAGTATAAGTTTAAGCCAAAACACAATCTCAGCCAAAAGTTCAGGTGTGTCAGTTTTAACTTTTTCTCAAAAAATTACAAGTCAAATTACAATTACAAAACAAATACAAGTTTATGTTAGTGAAATTGATTTGCAAAAAGTTGTTATAAATGGAACCGAGACCTCGCCTTTTGAAAGTATTGAAAATACTATTTATTTAAAATCGGGCAAGTATTATGATTTTTCTTTTAGCAAATTGCCTATTTATGCTTCAAAAGAATTAAGTATCGATTACAATGAAAATTTAGTAAATTTTGAAAATAATAAACTAAAACTTAAAAGTGAAAATAACAGCACCATATATCTTATACATGATAACAATATCGTTTATACATTAAATTTGATTTACGAGCAAGAAACCACAAAAACAATAACTTACTCAATATCGCTTAATGAAGATAATAAACAATATTGCGATGTAATTATTAATGACAACAATAAACGCATTGAGGTTGAGATGACAGACTTGCCAAATATTGGATATTTTGTGTTAAAAATATCTAAATATATTGATAGCGAACTTTCATTAACGCAAGATTTTAGCGCCGAGTTTAGCAGTCTGGAAGTTTGTTATTTCTCCCGCGCACAAACCATATATGATGGCAATTTATCAATAAGCGTTTTATCTAGCGGGACCTGCAACATCACAATAACCGACAATGATACCAATGAGAGTTTTGAAATTGAAGTTAGTGTTATTTGATTGTGATTTTGAAATATGTTTGATAAAATATGATTATGAAAAATAGCAAAATAACAATACTTGTATTGTCCGATAGCCATGGCAAAAAAGACTTTATTTTAAACCTCACAAACAACCCAAAATATGATTATGTTTTTTATCTTGGTGACGGCATAGATAGAGATTTAGGAACCCTGATTTACGACCCAAGATTAAAATGTGTAAAAGGAAACTGCGATAATTGTTTTTCCGACTTTCCACTTGGCGAAACTGTATATTTAGAAAATTGTAAAATATTTTTAACTCATGGGCATGAGTACCAGGCAAAATATGGCAATGAACTTTTATTAAAACTTGCAATTGATAATAAATATAATATTGTGTGTTTTGGACACACCCACAAACAAGGGCATTATATTTTTAATAATATTCATTTAATTAACCCCGGAGCATTAAAAAATGGTGACTATGCTGAAATAATTATTGATGAAAATAAAATTGATGTGATTTTTAATAAAATTTTAATATAAATAATTTTTTTCTTTTAAAAAAATAGTATTTAACCAATATTTAATTTATTTGTATTAAAACAATATGTTTACAAAAAAAACAGAGATTTTTCTCTGTTTTTTTATTTAAAATTATGTATATTTTTAATTATTTTTTTTAATATTTTTTATTTTTATTATTCTGTTCTAAGTGCTTTAACTGGGTCTTTTTTAGATGCTATTTTTGCAGGAATAAGTCCAGCCAAAAGCGTTAGCACAACAGATATAAACACCAATGCCACTGCGTGATCTAATCTTAAAGATGCAATATTTGTTATAGCAGCGCCATCGGACAAATTCCTTATTATATTACTAATTGGGAAAGTTAAAATAAATGTCACAACCACTCCAATTATTCCGGCAGTTAATCCTATTATAAATGTTTCCATATTAAACACTCTTGAAATATCTTTTTTCCTTGCACCAATACTTCTTAAAACTCCAATTTCTTTTGTTCTTTCTATAACCGAAGTATAAGTTATTATACCAATCATAATAGACGAAACAATTAGCGATATTCCGGCAAATGCAATAAGGACATAAGAAATAATATTAACTAATTGTCCAAGCGTATTGGTTAAAAACTCGCTAGTATCCGAATAAACAATTTTTTCGCTTTCTAGTTCTTTTGTTTCATTATAACTATTTATCATAGATACTATACTTTCTTTTGCCGAAAAGTTTTTTGGATAAAACTTAATGTTTATTGGTATTGTGCTTATACCTATTTGTTGCATTGCTATTTCAAAAGCATCTTCGTTTGATAAAGTATACCCATACTGTGAATACAAAAATCCGTTAATTGCGGCTACGCTTGGGTAAGCTGGAAGTATAGGCAATTCTGCGACCTCTATATCGTATGGGTCATACAACGTGTAATCGCCATTTTGTTTGTTTTGTCTTTCTTTTAATCCAATTATTGAGTTTTCACAATTTGTTTTATAATAATCTTCTAAATCACGCATATAAACAAGTCCGGATTGAAGCAGTGATGCTGTTGCGTCTTCTTTTTGTCTCAAAACCCCACAAATCTTAATGGTATACTCTGCACTATTATATGCTAATTCAAGTTCTTCTTGCTTTGAAGTGTCAATTTTTGAAAACTGTGTTATTTCGTCTATATTTGTTGAGTTTGGAGTATAGTAATCATCATTTAATAATAGTTTATACTCCTTATTAAATACATCTTCCAAATCTAATTTTTCATAACTACCATCAACTGTTAGAGTTGTTTTAAAACCAAGGCTTTCAAGTGTTGCGTAAGACATTTTGTTTCCACCGCCAACAACAAGCAAAACCTCTTTTGTAAAAGGGTCGTCGTCATTTTTTTGTGGCATACGACCATTTACAATTTCGTATTGCTCTAAAACATAATCCAAATTATCAAGCATTGGAAATATTGGAGTGGATACATCGGCACTTAATATGCTTGTTGAGTTCTTTCGTTTTATAAAAACATATTCGCCGTCTTTTGTTTTAGTGATAAGTTTAACAGGAACATAATAATTGTAATCAACGGTGTTTAATTTTTCTTTTCCGTTTGCCATATCATCCTGCTCAAACTGTTTTACCTTTTCCACAAACTCGCTGGTCAAATTATTATAATGACCGTATTGAACATATTTTGTTAATGGATTGTATGGAACGATATATTCCCCAGCATCATCTTCGTTTTTATTGTTATTGCTTGTGTCCATGCTTGCAAACTTGGTCATATCCATACTTATTGCCGAAACAGAAATAGGATAACTTCCTAGTGCATCACTTTGAAGTTTGTTTATGTAATCAGTAAAGCCATTAGAAACCGACAACACCAATGCAATTCCAATAATACCAATGCTTCCGGCAAAACTTACAAGTATTGTCTTTAACCGTTTTGCAAAAAGATTTTTAAAAGAAAGCGAAAATGCAGTAAATAACGACATGGCAGTTCTGCGTTTGCCTTTTTCATCTTCTCTTGTTTTACTTTTCTTGTTTAGTGGCTTAGAGTCGCCTATCATTTTACCATCATGGAGTTTTATTATTCTGGTTGAATATTTTTCTGCAAGGTCGCCATTATGTGTGACCATTATTACCAAATGCTTTTTTGATATCTTTTTCAAAATGTCCATTACTTGGACACTTGTTTCACTATCCAATGCTCCGGTTGGTTCATCTGCAAGAATTATTTCCGGATTATTAACTATTGCTCTGGCTATTGCCACCCTTTGCATCTGTCCGCCCGAAAGCTGATTTGGTCTCTTTTTGAGTTGTGATTCAAGCCCTACTTCTTTTAATGCATCTATGGCAAGTTGCCTCTTTTTTTTATTGTCTATTCCACCAATAGAAAGAGATAACTCCACATTTTCTATAACGGTTAAATGTGGTATTAGGTTATAATTCTGAAAAACAAATCCAATGTAGTGATTTCTGTATGTATCCCAATCTCTATCCTTGTAATGTTTTGTTGATTTTCCATTTATTTTTATATCGCCACTATCGTATCTGTCTAGCCCACCCAAAATATTTAATAGAGTTGTTTTTCCGCAACCACTTTGCCCCAAAATAGCAACAAATTCATGCTCTCTAAAAGAAACCGAAATGTCACTAAGTGCATTGACTTTGGTGTCGCCAGCAACATAGGTTTTACAAATATTTTTTAACTCTATCATGTGTGTACCTCCATGTAAAAAGTTTAGTAATAGTTTTTATATATGATGTGGGTTCTTTATATTCTTTGTTTTACCATAAAATTTTGTTTTTTGCAATGAATAGAACACTGTTTTATAAGATTTTAGGGCGATAATTGTACAAATCAATTTTATTACGACATAAAACTATATTGCTTTAAAAAACTATTTTTGTCATGTTTTGCGTCAATAAAAAATTCCTTGCTTTTTTATTAAATGTATGTTATACTCCCAAAGTCAAAAGTAAAAAAAACATTTTGCCCTTATGGTAAAGAGGTTAATACGTCGCCCTCTCACGGCGAAGTCGGCGGTTCGATTCCGCCTAAGGGTACCAAAAAATCCCAAGATTATTTCTTGGGATTTTTTTATTTTAAACAGATGTGATTTTTGATTTTAAATCATTTACTATTGACCTTGTTTTGTTGTCTTTTTTTACAAGGTCTGCTATTTTTTCTCGAGCATGAATTATTGTGGTATAATCTCTGCCCCCAAATAGTTTGCCTATTGTGACAAGGGTTAAATCTAAAATATCATCAATTAAATATATTGCTATCATTCTTGGCTCTACAATTTCTTTTGTTTTTTTCTTTCCGGTTATTTCTTCATATGTAATTCCAAAATATGAGCAAACATGATTTATTATGTTTTCTGGTGTGACTTGTTTTTGTTCTTTTTCTATAATGTCTTCTTTAAATGCCTCTTTTGCATCTTCTAGTGTTGCTATTCTTTTGCCCATAAGCGTTGCAAAGAAGAATACCTTAGAAAGCATGCCCTCCATTTCTCTAATGTTAGTGAATGGCTTTTCTGCAATGAAATTCATAACATCGTCATCTAAGTAGTATTTTTCTATTAATGCTTTATTCTTAATAATTGCAAGCCTTGTTTCAAAATCTGGTATTTGCATGTCTTGAATTAAGCCACTAGAAAACCGGCTTTTTAATCTATCTTCAACATCTATCTCTTTTGGAGGTCTGTCGGATGTAATTATTATTTGTTTGTCGTTTTGATATAAGGCATTAAATGTGTGGAAAAATTCATCGATTGTTGATTTTTTACCCTCAATAAATTGAATATCATCAATCATAAGAACATCAACATTCCTGTAATTATCTTTAAACTCAAATATTTTAGAATCTTTTCCGTTTTCGGAAACTCTTAGTGACTCAATGTAATCATTTACAAACTTTTCACAAGTGACATATTTTATTTTTAAGTTAGGGTTATGCTCGGCTATGTAATTACCAATTGCATGCATAAGGTGAGTTTTTCCTAGTCCAACACCACTATAAATAAATAGAGGGTTAAACCTTTTGCCAGGGTTTTCTGCAACTGTGTGTGCGGCAGCATAACAAAATTTATTACTTCCACCAACAACAAAATTGTCGAACGTGTATTTTTCGTTAAATTGACTTTTGTCGGATGTATTAAATGTTTCGTACTTATTATCGGCACTTTTTTCTAAATATTTTTCTTTTTCTTCTTTATCTATTATTTCATAATCAACATATTCGCCAAAAACTTCATGCACACATTCTAAAAGTTGCTTAGAATGGTGATTTAAAATTTGTTGTTTTGCTGCATTGCTTGGCGAATATAAAATAAGTTTATTATCGTTTGTAAGTTCTAGTGGCTCTAATTTAGAAATCCAAACATCATAAGTAATAAACGAAACTAAATTCTGCATTTTAAATATAACTTTTTGCCACATCTCTTGTAAATCTTGCATATAAATCTCCTCAAATCTTATAGGTCTTATTAGAAACCCTTGTAATCATAAGTTTATCGTCATCAACTGCCACCTTGTTTTTGTGCAACATTCCACATTTTTGACACCTATAAACTATTACATATCCTTTTTTTTGATTATACTCCAAATCAACAGGAATAAGTAAGCCTTTGCAGTCATTTTGTCTATCGCCCGGGAGTATATCTATGTGAATTGAGCATAAACAATAAGGACAGTGGTCTCTTGACGTATAATTTAAAGCCTTAACATTTTTATTACAGTTTACACAAACAAACCCTTCATCATTTTTTGTAAACTTTTTCATAGTTTATATTTTATCTATAAAATATTAAAATGTCAATGCAAATATCATTTATCTAATTGACAAAAATATATCTTAAAAGCAAACGCCTTTAAGATATATTTTATTTAATAACCGTAATTTAACTATCTAATCTTCATTCTTCTACGCATCAAGACAAACACGATACTACCAGATACCGCAAGTAGAGCACTAACAACAATAATAATTATTGAAATCGTATTTAATGGCTCTGCTTTTTCAACATAATAAGAATACAGTAGTTGTCCGGAAGTTGTTGCCACTTCTATGTAATATTTGCCTGTGCCGTCAATAGTTATATTGTAAACATCTTTAAGCTCGCCGGCATCTAATTTTTCTTTTGTTATTTCCAAAGTCATATATCCCGTAATTTTTAATACACAATCCCCCGCATTATTTATTAGGTTGCTTGTGTTAAAGCTTACAGTTATGTTGCTTGTAGTGGTTTGACCATTACCAACAGATACCTCAATAGGAATATTTGGTCTATTTATCCAAACTGTGTATGTAAATTTTTGGTTAAATTCATTATCTGTATTTATTACAAAAGTCCAATAACCAATTCCTGTTTTAATATCATTGGCATGAATATAAATATTCTTTAAATAGTCGCCATACATTTCGCCAGAATTTATGTTTGTTAAATCGTCCTTAACGGAAACATTATTTAATAGAATATCCTCTATATAATATGTTCCGTAGCCGGTGTGAGTATAACTTATCCTGCTTTCGCTAGAAGAAAGAATTGTAAAGTAAATTGGCGCCTCATAAATACTATTTTCGCCTATTTTTGCAGTAAACCAAACTTTATATAGTCCTGGTTTTGTAAACGTGTAATCATACGTGCCATTCTTTGTATAATCTGTACACTCCTCACCATTCAACTCAACGTTTATTCTTGGTTTTCCGTCAATAGCATAATACGAAATGGTGTTTTGAGGCACTTTTATGTTTACTTCATTGTTAAATATAGAATAGTTGATTGGAATGTCGCCATTTATTTCATAAATAACACTGCTTAAATACCTTAATGTCACAAACTCGGAATCTCTATAACTTGAATTATTACCAAACAAGTGAGTATTTCCTGCTTTGTCTACAAATCTTAAATAATATGTTCCAGATGTTTTTAAAGTAATAGAGTTTAAACCATTTACATCGCTAATAGTTGCATTTAGTGGGCTTCCCTCTAAATCGCCATAGTAAACTTCTACACCAATAGTGTTTTCTTTAATTTCACTATACTTAGACCATGCCACTTTAATTCCTGTTTCGTACTCGTCTATGGTTGTGACATATGCCGTTGTTGTAGATAAGTTTTGTCTAATTAAATCATTGTTTTGTTGGTCTATATTGCCACCATAAACTAATAATCTCTTTAATAGGTCATCTGTTTTATTTAATTTGGTTATTGCAACCTTATCGTATGATTTTGGAGCATTTGTTGTGCTGTTTTTGTTGGTGATTACATATATTGTTGTAAAGTATTTTGAATCTGGTTGAATTTCGTATTCACTAACCTCTAAATCAAGGTTGCTGTTTACCATAATTTTGTATTCATCATTAACAATATAGTGATTTATTATTTGATGCTCGCCGCCGTCTTTTACAAAAGTAAATGCGCTACCAGTTGCCTCAACCTCTTCAAATGTTCCGTTGCTTGTTAATTTTGCAACCGAATACTTAAAGTTTTCTGTATTTGCAATTCTAAATGTAAATGACAAACTACATCCAAGCATAGCACCCAAATAGTTTATTGTTAGGGTGTATGTGCCATCTTCATCTAATATTAAATTTTCTCTTATTGTGACAAATGATTGGTTTGGCATTTGAATAATTATATCGTAGTCAAATTTTAATATAGATTTAATGTAGTTGATTATAACTGAATCAGGATATGCTTTATCGCCAACTAATATTTGAAGTGCATCGCTTGATGTTTGCTTGCCAATAATATTAAGTCCTGATGGTATTTCGTTAAATATTTCAAATCTTATTTTTTCACTCTCTATGTTAAAATCTTCTTTTGGGTTGATTATTAATTCAAATAGTTTGCTTCCTCCAAGCACCTTTTTGTCTTCATTAAAGTTATATTTTATATGAACCATTTTAATGGTCAAAATATTATAGCTAAATGAAATTATCATATCATCAATATATTTATCTGCCGTTATTGTTTTTACTTCGCCCTCTTCGTCAACTGATTGAACATAATAAGAATCATTTTGTTTAATAATATTATATTTGCGAGTTGCTACTGAGCCATCAATGTTTTCTACAATATTTAATGTTGCAGTTTTATATATTGTTGTGTCGTATTTGTATGCGATATCTTCGCTAGAATAATATATTGCACCATAATCATCAAAGCCCGAAACAACATATCCATCGCTTGTAATAGGTTCTTTTATTATGGTTTGACCATAAATATTTATTACCGTGTATTTGTCATCAAAGTTATCTACTATATTATAGATAAAATAATCATTAACATTTATCTTCTTGGTAATTTGAATTCTTACATATTTATAACTTCCAACATTTTTATAAGTTATATCAAGTCCCAAAATGTCTTGGCTTATTTCCATCTCTTTTGTTAAAAATTCAGCATCAAGTCCACTAATGTTTATTAGTTCGTCATTATTACCATTTATGTTTGTTAGTATTTGTAAAGACTTTGCATAAAGGTTGTTTGATGCTTCAATATTAGCAGGTATTCTAATAAGAATTCCTTCTTGCAAGCCTTCCTCTATTTGAGAAATTTTGTATATTGATAAGTTTTGATTTAATACGTGAACGTCAAGACATAATTGACTTATTTTTGGAACCGAGTAAATGTAAAGTTGTTGGGTATTGTTATTTGATTGAAGAAGTGAAATCTCTTCCAAACTATAAGCCGTTGTGTCTTGACTAGAACTATAAGAATAGTACATTCCATATGTGTATGGTGATTTTACATATACTTTTCCGTTTACTTTAATAACACTCCAAGACAAATCGCCAAGTTCTTGACTAAATAATTGAATTGATTTAAGTTTGAATGAGTTTTTAGAGTAAAGAGATATTGTTCCATTTGATGATGCAATATCACCATTTGTTATTATCTCTTCTTTTTCGCCATCACTAGAATTGGTTAGTCTTGTATAATGTACGGCATCTTTTTGTGTTGCCGATTCAGATAAAACATCTGTTAAATAAATAGTATAAACCGTTCTATTTCCGGCATAATCTTCTTCCACTATTTCAATATATTTGTTTATATAATTTCTAAACTCAGTTATGTAATCAGATTTTTCTGGATTTGTAAACATTTCGGCAGTCATATTCCCTGAGATGTTGGCCTTAGAAATATCCGTTTCTACATCAAATCCTGCAACATATTTTGTATTAACTCCTGCCCTGTTAAACACCCTATAATATGATTTATAGTAATCAGTATTTTCGTCTGATGGCAATTTTATTAGGTCGTAGAAATTAGATATATCCACTATGTAAGCATAGTATTTTAATAATCCACTACTCTTAGATGTATTGTACTTATTGTACTCGCCACTTATATATTCTCTTAAATCGCTTGCCCCCAAGCCTGTTGTTTGAATTAGTGATTGAATATTATTTACCGGCGCCTCAAGGTCTACCATCAATGTGACCGTTTTTGCAAAATACTCTGGGTCGGCATAATCTTTGGCTTCACCTTTAAATTGCAATGTTAGTTTAATTTCGGTGCCATCAACAAAGCCACCAATTTCCTGCAAGTTTAAATCCAAATAATACTTGTTATTGCCAGCAGAAACAACATTATACACACTAGTATCAACCCTGTAAGTAAAGCCATTTATTGTATATTTTATTTCGTTTGTATTTATTGTAGATAAAAACTTATTTGCCGAATCTTCCCAAGTTATTCTAACCACTTCTTTATTTGTGTAATATATCTGACTTTTTTCATATATTGCACTATTATCTTGATTTAACAAACTAAACTCTGGTTTTTCTGCAACAATTTCAAAATAATATGTAAACTTGTCGCCCGCATCATCTTTAATTTCTACGCGATATTTACCAACTTTATTAAATGCTTGAAGTGTACCAGTATTGTTTGCATTTATAAATCCATTAACTGTTTTGTTGTTTGCATTATAAATATATGTTTCTGTGTAGTTTTCAGATTTTGTTGGATAATAATATACAACTGCTCTAAGCTTGTAATAATTATAGTATCTTGAATCGTCGCCATTTCCATAATAGCGAATTATAGAGTTTTCATTTGTAGACTTAACTGCTCCGGAATCGTCTTCGCCAAGATAAGCATATTTATATTGTGGAATATAAACAGTCACAGGCAAAAAGTTTGTTGTTAAAACAGGAGTGCCCTCACTTAGTTTTGATGCATAATAAATGTCATAGTATTGAAGGCTGTCATAAAACTCGTTTATTCCACCCGTCACTCCCAATGCAATCGAGCCACCAGTGTAATAAACCGAATTACCATATTCATCAGAATCTGGTTCGCTTATAATTCCATTTCTATCTACAATAAAAACAAGTTTTCTTACTTTTGGGTCATTATCGATTCCATCAGAAGCATATGTTCTTATAATTTCATATTTGCCCGAAGCCGTCCTTGTTTTATTTTGGTCGTATTGTTCTAGGTTTACACTATACTTGTATGTATTGCTTTCCCCTGCCACAACAATTCCTTTATTGTCAGAACCACTTTCGTATACTCTAATTGTAGCACTTGGCTCTAAGTTAAACGCATATGTTTTATTGGTGGCATTTTTAACAAAAGGATAATAGTTTAAGACTATACTGTTTACAGATAATGTGCTTGAAGGATCCGTACAGTAGTTTAAATATAGGGTTTCAACATTTCCCATTGTGTATGGGGTGCTTGGTTGGTAATAGTTTACTTTTTCGCTATTAGATGAAATAACTTCTCTTTGGCTGAGCATTTTTTGTTTTCCGTCTAACTCGTAGTATAATTTCATTTTTGAGTTGTCGGTAGAAAAAGTAATTGAGTGTTGTGCCGTGCAGTTTTCCATGTAATAGTATAAGCTATCGGTTTGATATGGCGATGCAGCATTGGTTGAGGCACAAATAGTATAAAAATCGTATTGAGATTCGTTATACTTTATATCCGCTCCCTGTCCACTAGTCGCCGAATTTTCGTATTTATAATCACCACTAAGTACTATTCTGTTTGTTTCTGACGAGTCTTTAACCATATAAACTATATTGCTTACGCCAACTTTTAGATATATTTGTCCCTTATAATTAACCGAGTTGTTGCTATCAAAATACTCATTAAATAGCCACTCGTCCCAAGTGCTACCGCTGTAATCAATCTTAATAAGTTTGTCTTTTCCGAACAAGAGCGTTCTATCAATAGATGTAAACTCACTTTCCGTTGCAATTTTATAATCGGTTTCGTCATTATAATTTGATGTGGTTATTATTGAGTTTGGAGTATCATCCAAAAACACTGAAAAATATCTACCATCTCTACCCGTTTCATCGTATAAATAGAAAATATATAAACCGCCACCGGCGATAATTTCTGCGCCAGACAACAAATCTAAATCATAGGTGTTTGTGTATTCCGAAATTGGAAGATTCCCACCATTGTAAGAAATAATGTATGTAGAAGGTATAGCATATTTAGTAAATTCGGAATTGTACATCGTGTAAAGCACATCCGAAGATAATCCCACTTCATTGCTTGTAGAATATTTTGTTGGAAAATATTTATAATCCAAGTGAGATTTTACGCCACTTTCTTTTTCTTTCCAAGAAATTGCAAAAAGTGAATTAGTTAAAGCCGAATCAGTAGAAAGCACACCACTTTTAACATAAGAATAACCCGTTGCACTACTTAAAGTATGAATATGTAAATCTTCTATGTCGGTATCATCAATGGTAAAATATGTTGTAAATCCTTTTTTGTTTTCATTGCCATAACTAAGTTGTAGTTTATACCTTGCATTTTGATTTAAAACAACTGTTTCGTCGTCTGGTATGATTACTCCCCTATCATAACTGCCATTAAATGCAACATCTTTATAAATGGTTAATATAGACGAAGAATCAAATATCCCAAGTGATGACTTAGAAATAGATATATTTTTGTAAGTATATGTGTCGGCATCTACTCTGCCATCTTCAACCAGCCCTGTTTCTGGATTTATTGTTTTTATTTCAATTTCAGGAGCATCATTTGTAATCCTAAACAAGAAATATTGAGTTTTAGTGTCATCTGGATTTGTGCTGTATTCGTTGTATGTATAAGTGAGGGAAATAAAGTATAACCCAGCCTTGCTAAGTGGGGTTCCGGTGTATTTTTCTACCTTATACGCACTTTCTGTTTTGTCGGTAATTGTTGGCAACCCGCTTGATTCTTTAAAAGTGTTTAAGTTGTTAAAATAGCAATAATAAGAATCGTCTTGAATAATACTTGCATTTGAGATAAAATAAACAGGCGCTTGATTGGTTTTTGCTATATGCTCTGGATTTATAATTGTGGAATTAAAAATCTTACTTATATCACCACCTATTATGCTTGTAATATCGGCAGTGTATTCTGTTCCATCTATTTCATATGCCTTGGTTTGATTTGTATACTTGAACTCTTTTAAGCCATTAGAATCAGTATACATTAGTTGATAACCAAACACGTAAGCAGTTTGATTTGTTTGCATAGCAACAATTTCGTTTGTTCCATCAGAATAATACTTTGTTAATGCCTCGTAATTAGAAAATGGGCAAATTGGTGTGTACGAAATGTAATACTTACCTAATTCTCTAAATGTGATGTATGCCTTATTTCCCGCCTCATCATCAACCACATTTATGTCCACAACATTATTTTGAGTGCTGGCTCCAAGCTCATCTAATGAACTAATTGTTAGGCCTTTTGATGTGTATGACAAACTTGTAGATTCTGTTAGTCCTTGACTAATTCTTGAAATGTTTACATTGTAAAATCTATAGTTGTAAGACAAGTACATCAAATTAGCATTGTCGTCATTCTTAGAATAGTTAGAAAAGAACCTTGCGCCATTCTCGGATTTTAATGTATTGTTAAACCTAATTTCAGATTTGTTGTAATCGGAATTTCTTAAAACATAGATTGATCTTGAATAATCAAAATGTGTTAAACTATCGTCCACATTTTCATAATTAAAAGAAAAATCAAAAGTGTACTTTCCGTATGCAAACTCATTTTCATCAACCAAGGCAGGATTTATTCTTAAAGTAAAAAACACACCTTCGTTTTCAGACACTTGCATTCCGTGGTTAATAAGTTGTGCCGTGGCACTATTACCTGTTAAATCATAAGTATCACCATTTACTTTAATTCGTACAACAAGGTTAGACAATCTGTTAACGTGAGAACCAAACCCAAGCGAAACAGTCACAGCATTAGCCCCTCTGTTTACAAAATATACAGCATTGTTATTTTCGTAAGGGTTTTTTGTTAATTCGTGGTCATCAGCATATTCATTGCCCACATAAGAAGTTAAATAAGCATCAAAAAAATCATCTGGGCTAATAGCAACATCTGCCCTTGAATTTTTGGCATCAAATAATATGCTTGTGGTTATAAGCATCAAAAAAGTGACTAAAGCAAATGATAGTATTTTGTTAAAAATTTTCATAAAATACACCTTTAATTATCTAATAGTATTCATGTTAATTGTAGCACAAAAAAAATCCTTTTACAAATGTATTATTTATATTTTATAAATAATTATTATATAAACGGCATACTTTTATGATTGTGATTGCCAATAATTTATTGTTTATTTTGTAAAAAGATAATAAATAAAAATAATTAAAATTGTGATAAAAATAATCAAAAATAAAAAATTTTAATTAAAAACAACATTATTTGCCCTGTTTTTTATTAAAATTATATGAGTTTTTTATTTTTTGTTAAGAACAATCTTAAATGCCACAAGCATAAAAAATGCTAAAAGTTTATTTTTAGCATTTTTTAATTATTAAAAGTCAAAATCAAATGGATTTGCTGAGGTTTTTAATACTTTTCTATTTCTTTCGGCAACGTCATATCTTATGGCATTTTCATCAAAGAATTTTGCAGGAACATATGCATCTTCGGCTTTTTCTTTGCTAAATACCGGCACTTTAAACCATTGTGTCATTTTTGTTTTTATTGCTGGTTTGCCATATATTTTAACTATGTTTACATCGTAAGGAAGCTGTCCTAATTCATATGGCTCAATAAGTGGCCTTGTGACATTTTGCGTGTTTGTTGTTCTGTTTGCATCGCTATCTTTTTTATCCGAACGACTAACCGATGTATTGTTGATTTTAAGGGTGACATCACCACACATTTTGGAGAATTCTTCTCTTGTTTTTTGGTCTTCTGTTCCAATAAATATTTGAATATTGCAGTTGCCCTTTATTGTATCTGCAACTTCTTTGGTGTATTTGTTATCAAGCTGGCTATAAGATTGAATTGCAACTTCAAAGAAAATTCTTCTCGACCTTGCAACCGTTATCATACTATCAAATTTTGGTATTTTAGGAAGGTTCGCAAACTCATCCAAAATAAAGTATACCGGTTTTTTAAGTTTTAAACCTGGCGAGTTGGATGCAATTTCTATTAGTTTTTTGTAAATTTGAGAAATACACATTGTTGCAATACAGTGTCTGCTTTCTTTCTCATCTGGAACTTTAATAAACAGAACTGTTGGTTGGTCTATAAAGTCGTCAAAAGATATGTCTGTTGCACTTGTTGCGTAGCATACGCCCATGTCTTGGAATATTGCAATTTTTGGTTGCATAACACCAAGGAACGATCTGGTTGTGTTTGGCGCATTGTTTACAACTGTGGTTGCAAGTGCTTTAACCTTAGAAAGCACATCTCTACCTTCGATATATTTTTTTAGTGTTCCCATCATGTTGTCTGGGTCGCTATCTCTTGTTGTACAAATTTTTGAAACATTATAAAAATTAAACTTTTCTCTTGTCATTCCAAGTTCTGGATTTTGCGAGTCCTCCAACATGGCAAGCATCATACTATAAACAAAATCTTGTGCACCTTGTTCCCAAGAGGTATCCGTCTTGCTTTCTATTGGCAGGATTGTTGCTGCTATTTCTCTTAATTCGTTTTCGGCTTCATTTATAAGCGTTTGAGATTTTGATGCCAATTCTGTTTCTAGTGTTGTCCTGTCTGGGTAAGCAATTTTATTAAATCCATACCATTCCTCGCCATAACTATCACATATTTTTTTATATCCTAATTCGGTTGGATTTGCATTCTTATAAACCTTTACTTCTTTGTGCAAATTATGTGCTTTATTATATTGCATAAATGCATTGTCCATTGGATTCCATCTAGAAGATGAGTATGGATTACGTAAGTCTAAAACTATAATTCTATAACCTTCTTTTCTTAATTGAACCGAGTGGTTGTTGTATAGTTCGCCCTTTGGGTCGGTAATAACCATACATGGTTTTTCGGCACTATGTGCATAGCACCTTATTGCTGGCTCCAAAACGAATGTGGTTTTACCAGAACCGGTAGTACCAATAATAAGTGCGTGCATTTCTGGATACATATTTACTCTTAATTGTCCGCCGGTGTAAAGTGTAGAAATGAGAGTACCCGTCTTTTTTAGTTTTGGAAGATTTTTAAATGTTGTTGGCATAAATGTTGGATTGGTTGCAAGTTCATTTTCTGTAATAAATCTTGCATTGTAGTGCTGTTCCATCTTATCGCCACCCTGTGTGGTTCCTTCAAAATCTTGCGATTCTTTAAAGTAAGTTTTTCCACCCAAAAATGTCATTAAGGCAATTAAAATACCTGCACATAAACCAATAATAGCATATGTTGATGTAAAATTATCAGTAAATGACAATCCATCACTTTTTTTGGTTACAAATGTCACCACAACGCCCGCAACATAACAAACAGCAATCCAGATTAGTGCGCCTTTTATTTTTCCTTTATAGTCTTTATTCATTTAATTCCCCTTACACAACTTAAAATATATTTCACATTAAATAATATATCATTAAAAAAATCATGTCAAACAATTTGTATGGTCTTTAAATCTGATGATATATAAAAATACGTCTATTGTGCCGTTTAAAATTTTTTGTAATCTGTTGATTTAACAACTATTTTTTGTTATACTTGCTTATCATAAAATGAAAAATTATTATTTTTTTTAAATATTTTGGAGGCATGTTTTATGTATAATTTTAAAGAAATAGAAGAAAAATGGCAAAAAAAGTGGGAAAATGACCCAAGACTACAAGCGGTGGATTTTCACCCAACCAAGCCAAAATACTATGTACTTTACGAATTTTTTAATGTTAGTGGAAATTTGCATATGGGCCATTTAAAAGGCACCATCCCTGCCGATGCTCTTGCAAGGTTTAAAAGATTTCAGGGCTACAACGTTTTATTCCCTATTGGTGGAGATGCATTTGGACTTCCTGCGGAAAATGCAGCAATCAAGCATGGCACCGACCCTCACGAATTTGTAGAAAAAGGATTTAAAAATATTACAGACCAATCTAAAAAATTAGGGCTTTCGTTTGATTGGTCAAGAACTTTTTGTACAAGTGATGAAGATTATTATAAATGGACACAGTGGATTTTCTTACAATTATTCAACCACGGAAAAGCATACAAACAAAACGGTACAGTTAATTTTTGTACACATTGCCAAACAGTGCTTTCAAACGAAGATAGTCAGGGCGGAAAATGCGATAGATGTGGCAACGATGTAATCCAAGTAAACCGTAGTGTTTGGTTTTTAAAAATGAAAGAATATGCCGAAAAACTTCTCGAAAATGTTGACCGAATAAATATGGCAGAAAACCTAAAAGAAATTCAGCGAAATTGGATTGGAAAAAGTGAAGGCGTACAATTAAAACTAGATTTGGTTGATGAAAATGGAAATAAATTAGATAATGTAGAAATATACACAACTTGTATTGAGACCGTTTATGGAATAACATTTATTGCATTAGCACCAGAAAATAGTTTGATAGAAAAATTACAAAAAAATATAAAAAATATGCCAGAAATTCTTGAATATCAAGAAAAAACCAAATTAAAAAGCGAATTTGACCGAATTAGTCAAGTTAAAGACAAAACCGGTTGTGTGCTAGATGGCATATATGCAATCAATCCTTTAAATAATAAAAAGGTCCCTGTATATATTGCAGACTTTGTATTAAATACCTACGGGACGGGTGCCGTAATGGCAGTTCCTTGCCACGACCAAAGAGATTATGATTTTGCAAAAAAATACAATATTCCATTCATTCAAGTTATTAGTGGCGATTGCTCTAATAATGCCGTAGAAAAAGATGTATACTTAAATGGCGACTATACAATGCTCAACTCCGAGGAGTTCACTGGACTACCCGTTAAAGAGGCAAAGGCAAAAATAGCCGACAAGGTCGAAGCACTTGGCTACGGCAAAAGACAAGTTAATTACCGAATACAAGATTGGTCATTTAATCGTCAAAGATATTGGGGCGAACCAATACCAATAGTATTCTGCGAAAAGTGTGGCACAGTTGCAATAGACGAAAAAGACTTGCCATTACTTCTTCCAAAAACCAAAGACTACCTGCCTAATGCAAATGGCGATTCACCTCTTTCTAAAATAGATAGCTTTGTTAATTGCAAATGTCCAAAATGTGGTGGGATGGCAAAAAGAGAAACCGACATTATGCCAAACTGGGCTGGTTCTAGTTGGTATTGGTTAAGATATATCGACCCACATAACGACAAAGCGCTTGCCGATATGGAAAAATTAAAATATTGGGGAAGCGTAGACTGCTATACTGGTGGTGTAGAACACATTTCAAGACACGTTATTTATGCATATTTTTGGCAAAACTTCTTGTATGAGATTGGCGCAGTTCCTTCAAGAGACCCATTTGCAAGAAAAATGGGTAGTGGGCTAATACTTGATGACGAAGGCAAAAAAATGTCAAAGAGTTCAAAAAATGGTGTTTCTCCACTAGAAGTAATAGATAAATATGGTGCCGACACGGCAAGAATGCATGTTCATTTCTTGGCAGGATACGAAGATAACAGCATTTGGACATATAAAGGCATAGACGGAATTGTAAATTTCTTAGATAAAGTATGGAATTTACAAGACATTGTAAAAGATGGCGGTGTTTCAAAAGAGCATGAAGTTGAATTAAACCAACTTATTAAAAAATCTATATACGATTATGACAATTTAAAACTTAACACCTGCATATCTGCTTGTATGATATTTGTTAAAAAGATTAAAGAAGATGGTTTTATTACAAAAGAAGAACTTAGAAAATTCTTGGTTGTTTTAAACCCACTCGCACCACATATTACAAGCGAAATGTTTGAAAGAGTATTTGGCACCGACATACTAGATGAAAAATACCCAGAATTTGACCCAAATAAACTAGAAAAAACAGAGTTTGAACTGCCGGTTCAAGTAAATGGCAAAATGAAAGGTACAATCACAATTTCAAAAGATATGCCACAAAATCAAATTGAAGAAATGGCTATAACAAATAAAGGCATAGAAAAAGACAAAATCAAAAAAGTAATATATATTCCAAACAAAATTATTAACTTTATTGTTATGTAAAAAAGATTTAAAAAAAGAAGGTTTTTAAACCTTCTTTTTTTATTGAATCTAACAAGACACTAAACAAAGCGAGTATGTTATTTAACTATACTGTTAAACTATCGCTGTTTTTCTGATTTTTATTTGCATGATACTTAACTAAAAGTTGCCACAAAAAGTCTTGAAAATCTTTATTATCAAGCATATCATATAGCTTGTGGTTATACTCCTCTCTTACTGTTAGCAAAATTCTTTCTGGGCTTTTTATTATATTGTCTAAAAATAAATTTATTACATTGTTTTCCGAAAATGCATCGCTTTCTTTATTAAAAATGTTTTTAAGTAGCACATATTTTTTTGCATCATTTTTGCTATAAACGATTAAACTATATTCGTAAACCTTTTTTCCAATTTTGCTGTTTAAAACATCTTTATTATTATCGCCTGATTTTATGTATGAAAAATTATTACCAATAGTTGTTTCATCTGTTTTTTCATACGTTATATAAAAATCTGTTTCTTTTTGTTTAAAGAACACATTTATTGCATCTATAAATCTTTTTACAGGAATATCAAAAAAATTTACACCTTTTACTATCTCGGCGCTAATTTGTGAATATTTATCTAACAAATTTTTTTGCCATGCAGTAAAATTTGGATTTCTGTATTGTTCCATTATTTTATATGATTTTAATGCTTTTTTTATTTCAAAACACTTTTCTGTTAAATCTCTTAATTTTTTTACATCCATTTTTTTGCTCCAAATAATTATATAAATTATGGCTTTTATTATAACATAATGCACAATTTTGTCAACGATATTTTATTTATTCTAAATTATAAACAAATATAAAAAAATAATTGATAAATAAAATTAATTTTTTGATTGTTTTTTTCTTATTCTACATAATTTGACAAATATGTATAATATAATGTATACTATGGAAGAGGTTTTAAATATGGCAAAAATAAAAATAATAACCGATTCAAATTCCGGCATTTCACAAGATGAAGCAACAAAGCTTGGCATCTTTGTTATCCCTATGCCATTCACAATAGATGGCGAAGAATACTTAGAAGATATTTCAATAACAAATGACAAGTTTTATGAATTTTTGAATAATGATGCCGATGTTAAAACATCTCAACCATCAAGGTTTTATTTAGAAGAATTATTTGATAACCTTTTAACCGATAATGATGAAATAGTTTACATACCAATGAGCAGTGGTTTAAGTGGCACTTGTGAAAATGCCACTGCCCTTGCCCAAAACTATAACGGCAAAGTTTTTGTTGTAAACAATACAAGAATTTCCGTCACTCAAAAGCACAGTGTTTTGGAGGCTATTGAACTTGCAAATTCTGGCAAAAGCGGATTAGAAATAAAAAATATATTAGAAGAAAAAGCAAATCATCAATCTATTTACATAATGCTTGGCACATTAAAATACTTAAAAAAAGGTGGCAGAATTTCTGGCACAGCAGCAGCTCTTGGAAGCCTATTAAAAATTAAACCAATTTTATATTCAAACGGCGGAAAGTTTGATAAGTTTGCAATAGCCATAAACACCATGCAAGCAAAAAAGAAGATGATAGATAAGGTAAAACAAGAACTATCCGAAAGGTTTTTAGACGACACAAAAAATGGGCAAATAACAATAAGTGTTGCTCATACGCAAAATTATAATGAAGCTTTAAAATTTAAAGAAGAAATAATTAAAGAATTCCCAAATATAAAATTTGAATTTACTGATAGCTTGTCATTAAGTGTAGCATGCCATATTGGTCCTGGTGCACTTGCCATAGCGGTATGCGAATAATAAAAAATAGTGTTATTAAAAACACTATTTTTTTTAGGCACGCAAGAATGATGTTTATTTATAAACATTTTTTATTTTAATGCTTTTTCTAATTTCTTTTTTGTCCTTGATATTGCATTGTCTATGCTTTTTGTACTTTGATTTAATCTGCCTGCAATTTCGGAATAACTAAGACCATTTAAGTATAGCTTAAACACTTCTTTTTCTTTTGCCGACAAATTTTCTTCTATAAATTTTGAAATTTCTTTTTCTCGCTCATTTGCAAGCAATGCATCTTCTGGTTCTAATTCTGTTGATGGAATATATATATATAAATCGTCGTCATCATTATTGGTGTCGTCTTTTTTTATTGCTCCTTGACTTGTTAGAGAATAACTATCATTTATTATTCTGTTTTTTAATCTGTTCGCAATTTTTACAGCAGATTGTACTGCTCTGTTTATGCAAAGAGTGGCAAAAGTTTTAAAACTCGCCCCTTGATTTTTTTGATAATTTCTACATGCACTATAAAGCCCTATCATTGCCTCTTGTAGCAAATCCTCACTTTCGGCACCAATTAAAAAATAACTTCTGGCAATTTTGCTTGCAAGCGCCTTGTATTTTGCTATTAAAAAATCTAGCGCCTGTTCGTCACCACCTTTGTATAAATCTAAAATTTCTTCATCTTTTAAATCTTTGTACATTTATCCTCTTTGTCTAACAACTTCGTACATTGCAATCGCCCCAGCAACACTTGCATTAAGCGAATTGATTTTTCCGTTTAGTTTAATAGATATTATGCCATCGCATTTTTCTTTTGTTAGTCTGCTAACACCATTTCCTTCACTTCCAACAACAATGGCAATAGCTCCTTTTAGGTTAGTTTTAGTTATTTCCTCGCCACCAACTTCTAGACAATAAATCCAAATGTTTTGTTTTTTTAATATTTCTATTGTGTTGTTAATATTTGCAACCCTTGCAATCATCATATTGCTAACAGCACCTGCACTTGTTTTTACCACAGTATCATTTACTGGCGTGGCTCTATGCTCTGGAATTATAATACCATGAACACCGGCACATTCAGCAGTTCTAATTAGCGCACCAAAATTATGGGGGTCTTCTATTTTATCAAGTATCAAAATAAAAGGGTCTTCATTTTTATTTTTTGCCAAATTTAAGATGTCCTCAACCTCGGCATATTTATAGTCGGTCACCTCACAAATAAAACCTTGGTGACGGTTTGTTGTTTTTTTGTCAAGTACATCTCTTGCAACAAAATCTATTCTTATGCCTTTTGATTTTGCAAGTTTAATTATTTCGTTGCTTGTGCTATCAGTCAAATTGTTTTGTATTAGCAATTTGTGTATTGTTGCTCCACTTTTTAATGCTTCCCAAACAGAGTTTTTTCCTTCTATTAACATACTTTTATTCCTCTATATTTAATATCTCGTTTATTCTATCATAATTTCCAAGCAAATACAAGTATCCTAAAACTGCTTCAAAACAGGTGGCTTTTTTATATGTTGCTTCGTCAGTGTTTTTGCTTGTGTGATGTATCTTGCTGTTGCGTGTTCGCCTTACAACCTCTTTTTCTTGTTCGGTTAGAATAGGAAAAATAGCATCAAACTGCTTTGCTTGCGCATTTGCATTACAAAAACTAGAACTCATTTTATGATAATCTTTAACCAACAAAATGTTTTCTTTTATAACCATATCTCTAACATATATGGTGTGTAAACCATCTCCAATAAATGCCAATGCAATGGGCGAAATTTCCAATAATTGTTTTTCGGTTATGTTTGGTTTAAATATGTCTTGTAGGTTTTTTATTTGCATAATTTTTTCCTTTTTATAAATTTATATGAATAAAAATAAATCACTTATATTCTTACATTTACTTTATAGTGCATATTTTCGTTTTATCAACATTAGTTAAGTACGAATTTAAAGGGAATGAGGACAATTTTGCCAAGTTATCCACATTTCCACATTTTTATTTTTATACATCGATATAAATATTTATTGATTTTTATGATTTTTGTACAATAATGTGGACAGTGTTGATAAGTTATCCACATTTCCACATTGTTTTTTGTGGTTTTTTACAAAATGGTATTTTATTAGCTCTGCCATCACAATATGTTGTGGTTGTTGTCTATATTTGCTTATTTTTGTCGCAAAATATTATGTTTTTATACACAAACGATTGTTCATAAAAGCAAAACTAAACTATTGGTTTTAATCTTGGAAGATTTTTTCCCCTAGGGTATTTTGTTGAGGTTTGTTTTACCTTTTTTATGATTATGTTTGCCCTCTCGCCGTCTATTTCGGCAATAATTGATTTTTGTATTTCTTGCAAAGTTCCACCCAAAAGTTCTATTGCATTTTTTGCAACTTCCAATTCTTCATTATACGCAGAGCCTTTCATTGCAATAAAAACTCCTCCTAATTTTACAAAAGGCATACAATATTCACACAAAGTATTTAATCCTGCAACAGCTCTTGCAATAGCAACATCAAAAGACTCTCTATTTTTTAAAGCAAAATCCTCTGCCCTCTCGTGATAAGCCACAATATTTTCTAAACCTAAACTTTGCACAGTGTTGTTTAAAAAATTAACCCTTTTATTTAGTGCATCTATCATTGTTATTTTTAAGTCTGGCCTAATTATTTTTAAAACAACAGATGGAAATCCTGCCCCAGCACCAATGTCTATAACGGTAGCATTTTTGCTTATTAGTTTAGCTGGCAAAGCACAATCAAGTATGTGCTTTATCGCAAAGTCATTAACCTTTGTTATTGCCGTTAAATTAAACTTTTTATTTTCTTCTACAACTATTTCATAAAACCCTTCTAATTGTTCTAACATTTGCTCGCTATAATCTATTTTATATTTATCAAATAGTTCTTTTAATAATTGTTTCATAACATTTCCTACTTATCTAATGACTTTAAATATATAATTAAAACAGATATGTCAGCTGGGCTAACACCCGATATTCTTGATGCTTGCCCAACATTTAGTGGTCTAATTTTGTTTAGTTTTTCACGAGCTTCTATTCTTAATCCCTTTAATTGCATAAAATCTATATCTGTTGGTATTATAATGTTTTCTTGTTTTAACATTTTTTCTATATCTTCGTTTTGTTGCGAAATATACCCCTCGTACTTAATTTCTGTATTAACATATTCAAGAGTTCTTTTATCAAAGCCATAAAAAATATTGTATATTTTGTTTATGTCAAAAATATCTATATTGCTTCTTTTTAATGCTTTTCTTACCGTCATGCTTTGGCTTGGCTCGGTTTCACCCTTTTGTTTAAATAACTGTTTTAATGTTTCATCATTTTTTAGTTTTTTATCCAATAGTCCACAAGCTTTTTTAACTTGCTTTTGTTTTTTTAGATATTCTTTATATCGCTTATCGCTTACAAGCCCAACCCTTCTTCCAATTTCCGTTAATCTTACATCGGCATTATCTTGGCGAAGAACGAGCCTATATTCTGCCCTAGATGTCATCATTCTATATGGCTCATTTGTGCCTTTTGTCACAAGGTCATCAATAAGCACACCAATATATGCGTCATTTCTTTTTAATACTAATTCTTCTTTTCCTTCTAGTTTTAAAGAAGCATTTATTCCGGCAATTATTCCTTGTGCAGCCGCCTCCTCGTATCCACTTGTGCCATTTACTTGACCAGCAAAATACAAACCAGAAACAAGTTTGCTTTCTAGTGTTGGTTTTAATTCGGTTGAATCTATTGCATCGTATTCTATGGCATAGGCATCACGCATAATCTGCGCATTTTCTAGCCCTAAAATACTTGGATATAACTGCTTTTGAACATCTACCGGAAGCGAAGTGGAAACACCTTGAACATAATACTCCCTTGTTCCCATACCTTCTGGTTCTATAAATATTTGGTGTCTGTCTTTATCGGCAAATCTAACAATTTTTGTTTCTATACTAGGGCAATACCTTGGCCCTGTTGAAGATATTTCGCCATTAAACATTGGCGCTCTGTTTAAATTATCTAAAATTATTTTATGTGTGTTTGCATTTGTATAGGTCAAATAACATGATGTGACATTTTTTGGAGTCTTTTTGCTCAAAAAACTAAAACTCTGTATATCTTCATCGCCTTTTTGTTCTTCCATTTCGGCAAAGTTTATAGTCCTGCCATTTATTCTTGCAGGAGTTCCTGTTTTAAATCTTAGAATTGTATGCCCAAAGTTTGCTATTGACTCGGTTAAATTTTCTGCCCTCGAAAAACCATTTGGACCAACATTTTTGCTGTATTCTCCAATTATTATTCTACTTTTTAAATATACTCCAGTTGCAACTATCACTGCACTTGAATAATATGTTTCGCCCTGCTGTGTAATTACACCAACAATCTTATTGTTGTCGGACAAAATCTCTTTTACTTCGGCTTGTTTTATATATACATTTTCTTCGTTTTCTAAAACAAACTTCATTCTTTCGTGATACTTTTGCTTATCCACCTGCGCTCTTAGACTTTGAACCGCTGGTCCTTTGCCAGAATTAAGCATTCTTATTTGTATACTTGTTGCATCAGTATTTACTCCCATTTCGCCACCAAGAGCATCAATTTCGCAAACAAGATGACCCTTGGCTGTTCCCCCAACGGACGGATTGCATGCCAAAAAAGCGATTGCATCTAGGGATATTGTTAGTAATAAAACTTTATGTCCCTTTCTTGCAAGCGCTAGTGTTGCCTCACAGCCGGCATGACCGGCACCAATTACTATTGCATCAAATAAGTTTTCCATCACTTCTCCAAAAATAACAAGTGAGAGTATAACACAAATCAAAAAGATTTTTCAATACATTTGTTTATTGTTTTTTAATTTAAAACAGTGGTTTTTCCATATCACTAGGTATATTTAACCCCAATAATTTGAGTACGGTTGGCGCAATATTCGCAAGTTTGCCATCTTTTATTAGTTTTGCTTTTTTATTTTTTTCACTACACAGATAAACCGGAACCGGATTGGTTGTGTGTGCTGTGTGTGGCTCGCCATTTGGCAAAATCATTTCTTCGGCATTACCATGGTCGGCAGTAATAATACAATCACCACCAGCCATAAGACAGGCAAGCGCTATCGCATATGCACATTTATCAACAGCCTCCACTCCTTTTATTGCAGCATCTAAATTGCCCGTGTGCCCTATCATATCGGCATTGGAAAGATTAACCAAAATAAAATCATATTTTTTTTCTGTTATTGCCCTTAACACCTCGTCGGTAATTTCATAAGCCCTCATTTTTGGAGTGCTAGCAAAACTTAATACATTTTCACTTTCTATTAGCTTTCGGTCTTCGTTTTTGTTTGGCTCCTCTATGCCACCATTAAAAAAGAATGTCACATGAGCATATTTGGTTGTTTCGGAAATATGAAATTGCTTTAAACCTGCCTTAGATATTATTGCCGAAAGATTGTTGTCAATTTTTTCTGGCAAAAATGCCACATTTACGTTTTTAAAAGTTGAATCATATTCGGTAAAAGTTGTAAACAATAAGTCTTTATATTCTTTTGTTTTAAACTCTTTAAATGACTTACTTGTAAAAGCTTCCGTAAGCTCTCTTGCTCTATCGGTTCTAAAATTGTAGTAGATTACAGAATCGCCGTCACCTACTGGTTTAAACCCATCTAATATTGTAGGTTCTATAAACTCATCATAAACTTTATTGCCATAACTATCAGCGAATGCATCATCTATTGTTTGCTTTTTTTGTGCATCGCCAAAAGCAAGCATATCGTATGCCTTTTTTACCCTGTCGTATCTTTTTTCTCTATCCATGGCATAAACCCTGCCACAGATTGATGCAACTTTTGCCTTGTCTTTTGCGTAATCTACAATCTCATTTACAAAGCCACTTCCAGAAGTTATTG
This sequence comes from Clostridia bacterium, assembly GCA_017650795.1. Lineage (GTDB taxonomy): Bacteria > Bacillota > Clostridia > Christensenellales > UBA1242 > HGM11367. The sequence goes on from JAGCEE010000275.1 coordinate 35,235, forward strand.
GTGTATCACGACCATCTGTAAACATATGGAGCATTATGTTTTTTGCTCCCATACCACTAGCCATATCTATAAGTGCTTTTAAATGATTTGTGTGCGAATGAACGCCCCCATTTGAACAAAGCCCCATAATATGGAGTGTGCTGTTATTGTTTATGGCATGGTTAACTGCATCTTTTAATGCACTATTTTTAAAAAAAGAGCCATCTTTTATTGCATTGTCTATTCTTAATAGGTCTTGGTACACTATTCTTCCTGCGCCAAGGTTTAAATGACCAACTTCACTATTTCCCATTTGCCCTGCGGACAAGCCAACATATTCTCCACTTGCCTGTATTTCGGTATAAGGAAATAATTTTTTTAATTTATTCATATTTGGCATTCCTTGCAATTTAACTGCATTGCCAATTTTTGACTTTCTTATTCCAAGTCCGTCCATAATAACCAAAGTGACCATATATTCTCCGTGATTTAATTTTAACACATATTTTTATTATTATAAAGTTTTTTATAAAAGTGCAAAAAAAAAGACTGTACTAAAATATACAATCTTTTTTATTGTTAAATTATCGGAAGTTGTCGTCAAGCGACACGAAGTGGCATTTGACAACAACTGAAGTTTATTCAATCTTTGATGCCTTGATTTATCAAGGAATTGCGTTGGCAATTTGATTTGCGAGAAAATCGATGCAAAGCAACATCACATATAATTATATTATTCTAACAGGTAAAATCAAGTACAAATACTCGCTACTATCTGTTGCGGGAACAACCACGCATGGATTTGAAGGACTATTAAATTTGATTTTTACAAAATCGTCAGTAATTGTTCTAAATGCTTCCATAAAGTATCTTGCATTAAATGCAATAAATATGTCTTTGCCCTCAATAGAAATGCTTATGTTTTCTTTAATATTACCAATTTCGGAATTAGAAGTTAAAAGCAATGTATTTTCTTTTATGTCAAACTTAACAAGATTGTTTTGACCAACCTTAGACAAAAGTGATGCTCTATCTAATGCATCTAGTAGCTGCGTTCTATTTATTGTAATTTCTGTTGAAAACTCATTTGCTATTATTTGCTTATAATTTAAGAAATCACCTTCCAAAATTCTAGTTGTCACTTTGGTATCGCCAATATCTATCATTAAATATTTTTTGTCTACATAAACATTAACAATCTCATCGCTATCGCCTAAAAGTTTTGATATCTCGCTAAGCGACCTTGCAGGAATAATAACTCCACCATTTATTGTGGAACTAAGTATTGGTTCGGTCACAAGTGCCAATCTATATCCATCTAATGCTACTGCTTTTACTGTGTTTTGACCAATTTCAAATAATGCTCCTTTAAGTATTGGCCTTGAATCATCAACAGCAACCGAGAATATACTTTTGTTTATTAAATTCTTTAAATTTTCGCTTGTTATTGAGAACACATTTGTTCCGTTTACATTGTTAAAACTTGGATATTCATCACTTACAAAGCACTGAATAAAACTTTCGGAATCTATATATTTTATTTTAAGTTGATTTTTGTCACTTAATTCTAATTCTATTTTTTCGTTAGATAATTTTTTAATAAACTCAGAAAAGAACCTTCCTGGTATAACAACTTCGCCCTCAATTTTTACATCGGCTTTAATTTTCTTTTCTATGGATAAATCTAAATCTGTTGCACTTAAAGTTAATGTGTCTTCCCTTGCCACAATTTTAATTCCTTCCAAAATTGGATTTGTGGTTTTGTTTGGGATTGCTTTGCTAACTTTTATGACTGCATCGGATAAATCTAAACCTTCACAAATTACTTGCATATTTTTTCTTCCTTTTAACAGAATAATTGTACCATAATTTATAATAATTTGCAAGTAGATTGATAATTTTTTAACACTATTATAAGTTGTCATATGTTTGTGTTTTATAATTAAGTATGATAAAATATACCTATGCAAAAATTAAAGGTTTTGGTTGGAAATAATACATATGGTTTGGTTAGGCGCGCCATAGATTTTATGGGCGAGCATGTATCCGACTTAAACACAGAAAATATTGTAATTGTTCCAGATAGGCTTAGTTTAATTACGGAAAACCTTATTTTTGACGAACTAAATATTGATGTTTATTTTAATGTTAGCGTAATGGGTATTTCAAAGTTTTCAAAACTTATTATAAACGATGCAGGCTTAGAAAACTTAGAATGTTCTAATTTGTCTTCAAAGCTTCTTGTACTTAAAGCAATACAAAATGTTTGCAACAACTTTAAATGCTTTTCTAAAAATTATACACTCGGCTTTGTTGATGAAATATATGCAAAAATAGAACAAATTAAATCTAGTGGGGCAAAAATAGAAGAATTATCTGACCCAAACGCTAGCGATGGAACAAAATTAAAATTTGAAGACATTTCAAGTATATATAATGAATACGAAAGATTACGGGCAGGACTACTTGATAGTGGAGCAATAATAGATTTATTTAATTCAATATCATCTTCGTCAGATTATTTAAAAAAATGTAATGTGTTTTTTGTTGGTTTTGACTCAATGACACATCAAGGAATTAGCATTGTTAAAAACGTGTGCAAAAATGCTCATAGTTGTTTTGTTTGTGTTGTTGAACCAAACGGGCAACAAAATGAAAGAATTTACGACAGAAGTTTTTTTAGTTCCATTTTGGCACTAAAAGATGATGGAATAGACCTTGATATAAAATATATAAATGAGCCTCTAAAAAATGTTGATGCAGATTTTGCTTTAAACAATATTTTTTCAAGAGATAATCAAGCCCAAAGTCATGGATACTTTCAAATAAACAAAGCACTTGGTTTTATGGACGAAATAGACTGTTGCATTAAAAGTATTAACTACAATTTAAAAACAAAAGATATAACATTTAAAGACATTGCTATCTGCGCACCAAAAGAATATCATGAAGCACTAAAAAGCAAACTTTCTATGATTGGGGTTGATGCTTTTTTAGATGAAAAAGTGCCACTTTTAAATTTTGAGCCAATAAAACTAATTTTGGCATACTTAAATTATGAACTAAGTTCGGTTGGCGAAAACTACTTAAAAGTAATATTAAATGATATGTGCGAGCAAGATGAAAACACAAAACATAATTTGGTTAATCTTATTGCTCAATACAAATCAATAGATACAATTTTAAAGTACGAACAAAACATAGATGAAAAACTAAAAGATGAGTTAAAAAATTTTGAATTTTTAAAAATAGAAAAAGATAAAAAAGAAATATCATATTTTATAGAAAATACAAAAAAAATAATAGAAAAATATAATTTAATTAAAAAAATAGATGATTTTTGTGAAAAAATGCAAAAATTAAATAATATTTCACTAGAAAAACAATACAGGCAAATTGCACAGAAACTGCAAGATATTTTAGACGAAATAAATACCGTATTAAATAACTTACCAATTTCGCTTGATGAATATATTGAACTTTTAACAAAGGCATTTTCTGAATGTGAAATTATCGGAGTGCCTAGTGGAGTAAATCAAATACAAGTTTCGGATTACAAAAGCTTTTTTAATAATGTTAAATATATGTATGTGCTTGGTTTAAATGAAGGAATGTGCCCAGATGTTTTAATGGACAATGGTCTTATTTCCGACACCGAAATATTAAGCAAATCAATAGTAGCAAAACTAGAACCAACCACAAAAATTATTAACAAAAGAAACAGATTTAAACTTTTAGAGGTGATACTATGTGCAGCCGAAAAGTGCTATTTATACTATCATGGTTTTGGTGCCGATGGAAAAAATGCACTTCCAAACGACTTTATTACCGAACTTGAATATTTGTTTAACCTAGACGAAATATCCACCCTTTCGCTTACTTCGTTTACCGAAAAAATTGATGTAAATAAAATAATGTACAATGCAGTAAACATTTATAATGCAAACCTACTTGCAAACCAAAATAATAAGCAAGCACAAAATGAGTATTTAAAAAAAGTGCTTGTAGATAACAATAAAAAGTTTGTATACGAGCCAAAGTTAAATGTTGCTTGTGATTTTAACGAGTTGTTTTTTGGTTCTAAAAAGGCAAATGTTTCACTAATAGAGAGTTATAACAAATGCCCAAAGATTGCTTTTTTAGATAAAGGTCTTAAACTAAAAAAACAAAAAGGCGCCCAAATAGAACCTAATATTTTTGGAAGTTTTATTCATGAAGTTGGTGAACTATTTGTAAAACAAAATATAACAAACCTTGGCAATATATCGGCTTTGGAAGTTAAAAAAAATGTTGTGAACATTGTAAACATTATTAAACAAAAGCCAGAGTTTTACTCTATAACCCTAGAAGATAATAAGTTTTTGTTTGATATGTTATTAAATGAATGTATAAGATTTTGTAGTTTTTTAAACTACGAGCAAAGCAAAAGTAAGTTTAAACCAAAATACACCGAAAAATACTTTGGCTCTTATGACGGATTTAAACCAATAGAAATTGAAGTCGATGGTGAAAAATATCTTGTTTCGGGAATTGTTGATAGAATTGACGTGTGTGAGGATAAGTTTAGAATTATAGATTACAAAACCGGTAGCACAAATAATGATAATTCTAGCGGTAAAGAACAGTTGTTTTATGGAAATAAAATCCAGTTGTTTATTTATGCCAAAGCAATAAAAGATAATTTAAACAAAACGCTGTTTGGTGCTTTTTACTTGCCTATTTCTAACAAGCATCAAAAAAAAGGCGAGCTTAGTTATCATTTAAGTGGTTTTTTTGAAGATAACTTAGTTGATGTTTTTAATTGCGACCTAGACTTAAATATAGAAAATAAAAAATCTAACATTTTAAATATAGAATTAAAAAAGCCAGATAGATCTGGCACAGTAGAGTTAAAGAAAAAAGATAATATTTTATCACATAACGAATTAGAGGCATATTTGGATTATGCTTTAAAGATTATGGCAATAAGCATTAAAAATTTAAAAAATGGAATGGTTAATCCATCGCCAATAAAAGATGCTTGTGGTGGCTGTATGTTTAGTGATATTTGTGAAAAGACTGGAAATGAACAGATTATCCGTGATAAAAAATATGATATTAAAACCTTAAATATATCGGAGATAGTAAATGTCAAAAAATCTGACTAATGGTAAAAAAGACAAGGAAATAAAAATAAAGGAACAAGACGACATAATGGCTTGCAATAAAAGCCTTATTGTTTCTGCGTCTGCCGGAAGTGGTAAAACAACAATCATGATTAAAAAAATCTTTGAGTATCTTAAAAGTGGCGATTGCAATGCCGAACAACTTCTTGTTTTAACCTACACTAATTTGGCAGCCGCAGAAATGAAAAAGAAGTTAATAAACAAATTAAAAGAAAACCTACAAGAGAACCCTTCTTTAATAGAGCAAATAGAACAAATACCAACTTCCGATATTTCCACTTTTGATAGTTTTTGCCAAAGGCTTGTTAAAAAATATTTTTATGTTATTGGCATAGACCCATCATTTAATATTTTATCCGGCGAAAAAGAAGAACTGTTTAAAAATATTGCAATAGATAATGCCATTGCTTTAACTAAAAAAGAAAATCCAAAAGATTACGAAGTTTTAACAAACAATCTAACCGGAAACCGCAAAGAGGAGAATATAAAAAATGTTATTTTTAAAATTCATTCTTACATTATATCTTTAATTAATATTGACGAGTTTTTTAAAAAAACAGAAAAATTATATAAAAAAGAAGAAAAAATTGCAGAAAATTATTTAAAATCTTACTATAACGACATTTTTATTCAAATTAAGAATCAATTATTAGATTTAATTGAAGATGCAAAAAACTTAGATTTTTTGTCTTATGTTGAGTACATAAATAATTTATTATCAATCGCAGAAAACTCAATTTTATCAGATGGCTTAACAAAAATGATTTCTCTTTACGATGGAATTAACTATGGAAGATTGGATAAAGACGACAAAGATATAAACCTTTTTTGGAAAAAAATAGAATCAGTAAAAACAAAACTAAAAAAGACAATAGATGATATTAAAAAACTTGGAAATGCCGATGAAATATCTAACACATATTTAGAATGTGAATCTCTTTGCCATGCAATTATTGTTTTAGAAAAAACTTTTATAAAGCAATATGAAATTTTAAAAAAGTCAAAAAACTATTACGACTTTAATGACATAGAAAGAATGACCATTAAACTTTTAGAAGACAAAAAAATAAACGAGCAAATTAAAAATTCTTATAAACATATTTTTGTTGATGAGTTCCAAGATGCCAATGCTATTCAAGAAAAAATCATATTTTTGTTGGATAATAATAATTTGTTTTTTGTGGGTGATACAAAACAATCAATCTATGCATTCAGACAATCTGACCCAGATATATTTTTAAATATACAAGAAAACTTTAAAACAAGACAAGATGCCGAATCGCTTCCACTTAACTGTAATTTTAGAACAAACAAAAATATCTTATATTTTGCAAACAGAATATTTAGTGTTTTAATGACAAAAAACACTTCGGGTGTAGATTATAAAAAAGATGCACAATTTGACCCAAAAGCCACTTTTGAAGATTTGAATAACGAGGTGTGCGTTTCACTTAATTTATTAAATGTAAAAAAGAAAGATGAACCAATTATTGCTACCGAAGTTTATGATTTAACCAAAAATCAAAATTCAGATTCAAATAACTTAAACACTAAAAATCAATGCATATTTATTTGTGACCAAATCACTCACCTTCTTGGGCAAGACATATATGATAATGCCGAGGAAAAAATAAGAAAAATAAATTTAAGTGACATAACAATACTTTTATTAAAAAGTGGACATTTTGTTGATGAGTTAATAAATACATTTGATGAGTATGGTATAAGTTATAATGCCGATATGGGCGAAAATATTGATAACGAGTATGATAACAGAGTTTTGTTTGGAGCATTAAAGCTTTCTTTAAATATTAAAGATGACTACACTTTATACAAAGTATTACATTCTAAACTATTTGACTTTACCGACACGGAACTTGGAAATATTAAACTTTGTAGCAACAAAGAATATTTTTACGAAGCCCTAGAAGACTACAAATCAAAACAAGATGAGCTTTCCAAAAAAATTGAAAACTTTTATAAAGTAATAGACGATTTACATTTTAATTGCAAATATAATGGTATATATTTTGCTTTAAACAAACTCTTAGAAAATACAAATTATCTTTTAAAAATTGATGAAAATTACACCGACCGCAAAAACAAAATATACCAATATATTTATAGTTTTATGAATAGCCAATACAATAACGATTTAATTGAGTATATTACGTATAAAAACATTTCAAAAAAACAAGACAAAATAAAAATAGATAATGGCAGTAATAATTCAATCAAAATATGCACAATGCATTCATCAAAGGGGTTAGAGTATCCTATTGTTATACTTCCAAACCTAGATAGTGACTATACAAAAAATATGGAAGAAAGAGAAATAAAAATAAACAAGCAACTAGGTATTGGAGTAAAGGCATACAATAACAAAGATAGAACTATTACAAATGGTATATTTTACGAAGCATGTAATATAAATAACAAAAACATAGAACAAAGTGAAAAAATAAGACTGCTTTATGTTGCAATAACAAGGGCAAAAAATAAACTTATTCTAATTGGAAACAATCAAGAAAACTACAAAAAATTTGAGTCAGATTATGAAATAATGTCACAAAACAATTTTTTAAGTATGATTGTAAACTCATTAGATAAAAGCATAATAGATAAAATAAACAATAATGAGTTTGGAAACTATAATTTATTTAATAACCCAAGATTAAAACTAAACATTATTGATAAAATTGTTATCACAAGTTCAAAAACAGATGAGAGTAAAATTTATAATATAGATAATCAAAACTTAATCATAGATTTTTTAAGTAAAGATTTATCAAAAAATAAAATAGAACTAGCATTAAAAAACTCAGTATCCGGATTTGCATTTGATAATTCAAGCATAAATTTAGCACCTAAAAATCTTACAATTTATGAACATTTGCTTGAAACCTCATCACAACTTGGAACCCTATATCATAAAGTTTTGGAAGATGTTAATTTTAATGACATAAACTCGGTTAATGATGTTTCATTGTTTTTGGATTGTAATTTAAGTGATGAAGAAAAAGAACTATTTAAAGATATATCAATAGATAATGTTTATAAAAATATAAGTATATTAAAAGACGAGTGTAAAACTTCCAAGAATATTTTAAAAGAACAAAAATTTGTTATGAAAGTAAAACATAGCGATTTGGTAGACGGCGGTTATGATGATAAAATATTGGTGCAAGGCATTATAGATTTGGTGGCTGTGTTTAATGACAAAATTGTGCTAATAGATTATAAACTAACCCATAAACCAAACGATGCTATAATTTCAAAGTATAAAAAACAGTTATCAATATACAAACTTGCACTTTCTAAAAATTTTAAAAACATTCCAATTTATTGTAAAATATTAAACCTTTACAAAAATGAACTGATAGATATTTAATGTGTAAATTTATACCATATATGTATAAAAGTTTACCCACATTTATGTTAATTTGTGGATAAACTTTTTTTGTTAAAAAATTGTAAAGAATAATAGTTTTAAATAAATCTATATATTGTGATTTTAAAACAAAAAATACTAAATATTCTGTCAAATAAAATACTTAAATTTTTTGCAAAAAACTTGTCAAAATTTATCCACACTAAAAATATAAAAATGTTAATAACTTTGGCATAGTTATCAACATTATTTTTTAGGTAAAAACAACAATATATAAATAGAATAGTTGATATTTAAACAATATATTGTGTTAATCAAAAATCAATTAACATTTAAACATTCTTTATTATTATTAAGAACAATAAATAATAATATAATAAATATAAAGAGGGGGTTTTAAAAAATTTTATAATACAACTATTGTCATTCCGCTATTACAATTATTTAAATCTTCACCATCGTAATCGTTTTTAAGATTAAGTAGTAAATTAAAACACTTTGGATTGTCTAAATTCCAATCCTCGCCAAATATATAATCTTTTATTATCTTTTGTTTTTTTAAAGAAAAAAGTCTTTCTCTAACACTTTTGCATATAATACCGCCCACACCAGAACTACCATAGCCATGTATAAATTTTATTGCCTTAACTCCACTTATTTTTGCTACTTCTATTTCTAGTTCCATATTACAAAGTGCCACATCAACAGGTGGCATATTATCTTTTAAGTTTATAGTTATTAAATCCATGTTTTTTATTATAGTACCTAATGGTATTAAAGTCAAAAAAAACCGTGCCGAAGAATTCGAACAAAATCGGACGATTATACTCGCAAGTCAAAATACTCCATCAAAGCTACCTTAAATCACACGGCTACTTTACTTAATGTTGCTACCGTCAGGTCCTCACATGGTTCGTAAAGTTATCGTTAAATAAGACCTTGATTTCAACGTACCTGCCAAGAAAATATAAAAGCTTATTTACCCTCAGTTCTTCCGTCAGCCTCGCATATAGTAGATTTCGAGTTAAAAGGAACTACTACCTCCCCACCTAGCACGGTAGTATGATTATAAATTAAAGTAGGCAAAAAATCAAGAGAAAAAAATCAATTTATTTTGTTTATTTAGTTTTATTTGGTATGATTATATCATGCAAAGATTAGATGTTTTTTTATATGAAAATGGGTATTTTGAAACAAGAGAAAAAGCAAAAGAAGCAATTTTAGACAGTATTATTAGTGTAAATGGAAAGGTTATTACAAAACCATCAATAATGGTAGATGAACACTGCGATATTAAAATTGTAGGTCAAACATTAAAATATGTTTCTAGGGCAGGCTTAAAGTTAGAGGGAGCAAAGGAGTATTGGAACATAGATTTTAATAACAAAATTGTTTTAGATGTTGGCGCTTCTACCGGTGGCTTTACCGATTTTGCTTTGCAAAATGGTGCAAAAAAAGTTTTTGCAGTTGATGTTGGCTCAAATCAATTACACAAAAAACTACTATTAGATTATAGAGTTATAAATTTAGAAAAAACAGATTTTAGAAACTTGCAACTAAATGAAAACATAGATATTGCAGTTTGTGATTGCTCGTTTATTTCACTTAAATTGTTATTGCCAAAATTTAATGAATTATTAAAGACAAATAATCAACTTGTTGTGTTAATTAAACCACAATTTGAATGTGGAAAAGAAATTGCTTTTAAGTATAAAGGAGTTATAAAAGATAGTAAACTTCAAGACAGTATAAAGTTTGATATTGTTAAAGAATTTGAAAAAAGTAGCTTTAAAAATATTGGTATAATAAATTCACCAATCTTAGGTACAAAAGGAAATAAAGAGTTCTTGGCTTATTTTATTAAAATGTAATTATAAACACGACCTGTAATATATTTCAAATGTAAATAAGTTATTTAATAAACAATAAAAAACACTCTAACAATTATGTTAAAGTGTTTTTTGTTTTAAGGTTTTAAAGATTACTTTTCTGCACCTTTTTCTGCCTTGGCCTTGCATTTTGCATCAACAAAAGTTTTCCATTCACGAGAAAGTTTAGTTAATACTTTTGATTCATTTTTTCTTGGAACATGAATGCAAATAACATCAGGTGTAATACCACATTGATATGTGCAGTAAGAATCTATGTAGCCACTTAATTCATCAAGTTTCTTTTCGTGAGATTTTTTAAATAAATTATTTATGATTGAATTTGGTTTAACTTGATTAATTGTTTTGTTAATATTTCTTTGAGAGTAGCAAAATTCTCTTAAGAATTCTTTTGCTGCTGCTATGCACTCATCTTTTTTAAAACCACCTACATAATTAAAGTTTTCTTCATTAAGATATAGGCCAGCAGTTTGATGTTCGTTTGCTCCTAAAATTTCTTTTCCAAAATAACCAGCATGTGCATCTTTTCTTGCTTGAAGTGCAGTATCAACTCCTGCAATAAAATCGATGCCTAATTTAATTTCTTTAATTCTTTTTTCGTCTCTAAGATGTATTATTGGATTACCAGCAAATACATCTTCATCTAAAATATCAAAAGAATAGTTAAATAAAGTTATACCACTATTTGTATCTTTAAGAAACGTTCTTAAATCGTTGTAAGTCACTTTTTTCTTACACTTTTCTCTTTTTTCTGTTTCTTCATTATCATAGTCAACATATCTATAAGGTCTTATTTTCATTTTTTTTCCTCCCGCCCTCATACTAACATAAAAATCCCTTATTGTCAATACTGATTTTTTAGCCTTAATATTAGGATTATAAACGCAAAAATAATATTTATACTTAGTTATTTAATAAAAAAATAACAGGAAATATTTATTTATTTTGCCTATTATTTTTCTATTTCTTTAATTATTATTTTTATCAACTAGCACTACCGAACCTTCGCCGAGTAGCCCAACTAATTCATTTATTAGTAAATTATTAGGGTTTACTTTTTTATTTACTTTAAATGCTTTATTTGTGCTTGTGCATTTACATATTACAGGACATTCACCACTATACACACTTAATATTAACATTGCCTTATTATAGATTGTTTTATCATTTGTATCAAATTTAATATATAGCGTTTTATCTGTATTATTTTCGGTATTAACCTGCTCATCTTTATCATGCCATACAGAAATTCCATCAACCGTCACAATAGGAGTTTCGCCATCTCTAAGACTTAGTTTTCCTCTTACCGTAATCATACCATCTTCTTCAATATTATCTTTGTATTTTTGATATATTGCAGGAAATAACATTAAGTCAATATTACCATACAAATCTTCTATAGTTATTATTGCCATTTCTTTATTTGAGTTTCTGGTATAAACCTTTTTTATTGCACTAATAATTCCGCCACAAACCACACTCATTCCATCTGTAATGTTAGAAGAATATGTGGCATTAGAGTTTTCATCATCATCTTCATATACATATTCAGAGTTTTCATTATCTTCTTCACTTACAAGCATATCAGAGGTTAAATTGTAATCTTTGTAATTATCTATATAATCGTCTAGTGGATGGCCAGATAAATAGATACCAAGCACATCTTTTTCATATTTTAGTTTTGTTTTTTTATTGTACTCTTTAATGTCTGGAATTTTAATTTCGTCAAATTTTGCTATTGAGTTATTTTCATCAGAACCAAATACATCAAAAATAGAAACTTGTCCATTTCGGCTATTGTCTTTTTCTTTGCTAACTCTATCTATCATAACATCATAAATTGCCATTAGCGCACTTCTTGGATGCCCAAAGCAATCAAAAGCACCACCAAGTATTAGAGAGTCTAAACATTTTTTGTTTAATATTGATGATTCAGAACGACTAATAAAATCATAAAAAGATTTATATTCGCCATTTTTTTCTCTTTCGTTAATTATTAAATCAATTACCGAAATTCCCACACCTTTTATTGCACTAAGACCATATCTAATTCCACCATTTTCGGTATGGAAATATGTTTTTGAGTGGTTAATATCTGGTGGGAAAATATTAAACTTTTCTTGTTTTGCAAAAGCTATGTAATGTTTAATTTCGTCACTTTTTGTTATTCTATTATTTAAAATAGAAGTTATTAACTCTAATTCATGGTAGCATCTAAGATATGCAGTTTGGAACGATAAATAAGCATAAGCAGCAGCATGTGATTTATTAAAGGCGTAAGAAGCAAATGCTTCCATTTGACCAAAGACATCTTCGGCAACTTCTTTTGGTATTCCTTTTTTTATGGCACCAGGAATAGATTTTTTACCTTCAGGGTCTTCCCAACCATTGATAAATTTTTCTTTTTCGTATGCCATTTTATCTTTTTTCTTTTTGCCCATTATACGTCTAACATTATCTGCTTGCCCTAGGTTATATCCACCCATGGCTTGACATATCTGCATAACTTGCTCTTGGTAAACTATTACACCATAAGTGACATTAAGTATTGGCTCTAAGCATGGGTCTGCATATTTAACTAAACTAGGGTCGTGTTTATTTGCTACATATTTTGGAATATATGCCATTGGACCAGGACGATACATTGCAACACCAGCAATAATATCTTCAAGGCAGTCTGGCTTTAATTCTTTCATAAACTTTTTAAAACCACCACTTTCTAGTTGGAACACTGCATCTGTTTTTCCTTCGCCAAGCATCTTATATGTTTCGGGGTCATTGTAGTTCATATCTTTGCTATAAAAGTCAATATCTATACCTTTATTTTCTTTAACATATTGAAGAGCCTTGTTAATATCGGTCAATGTTCTTAATCCCAAAAAGTCCATTTTTAATAAGCCTAATTGCTCTAATTCTACCATTGAATACTGCGTTGATATTTCATCACCATTACGAGTAAGTGGCACAAATGTATCTACCGGTGCTGGAGCAATTAAAATTCCGCAGGCATGAGTAGAAATATTTCTTGGCATGCCTTCTAGCTTACAAGCAACATCAAACACGTGCTTTAATTGCATGTCTTCGTCGTATAATTTTCTAAGTTCTGGAATAATATATTTTTCATTTTCTGGTTTACCGGTTAAACCAAAATAGTATTTTAAAACTGGTGGTTTTTTTATTCCTTCGGGCAATTTTGTTGGTATCATTTTACTTATTTTGTCAGCAGTAGAATAAGGGACTTTTAAAACCCTCGCCACATCTCTTATTGCATTTTTTGCCGCCATTGTTCCAAATGTGCCAATGTATGCAACATTTTCGGGAGTGTATTTTTGTTTAACATATTCTATTATATCTTCACGGTGTTCATCATCAAAATCAACATCAAAGTCGGGCATGGATACCCTTTCTTTATGAATAAATCTTTCAAACAGTAAATCGTATTTTAATGGGTCTACAAGAGTAATAGAAATTGCATAAGCAACAATACTTCCTGCGCCAGAGCCTCTACCCGGACCAACAGATATTCCATGAGTTCGTGCATAATGCACATAATCCCAAACAACCAAAAAGTATTCAACAAAGCCTTGTTCATGAATTAAACTAAGTTCTTTTTCTGCTCTGTCCTTTATTTCTTGGGTTATTTCTCCATATTTTTGTTTTAAGCCATCGTAGGTTATTTTTCGCAAAAACTCATAGTTATCCATTCCGTCTGGTGCATGATAAACCGGTATATGATTTTCCGATGCTGGCAAAACATATTTTTTATCTACGCCGTTTATTTCTCCATGCCCTTTGCTTCTAATAACAACATCACACTTGTCGGCAATTTCATTTGTAATGTCTAGCGCATCTTCGTATCCTGGTAGTGCCTCTAACATTTCGTCATAGGTTTTATAGTAAAATTCTTCTGTATCAAATTTTAATCTGTTCGGGTCATCTATTGTTTTTTGCATTTGTAAACACATCAAAATATCTTGTGCTTCGGCATCTTCTTTGTGCAAATAATGACAGTCGTTTGTTGCAACAAGTTTTATGCCGGTTTCTTTGCTCATTTTATCTAGCGCATTTAATACTTTTAATTGTTCTGGAATTCCATGATTTTGTATTTCTAAATAAAAGTCGCCTTCATCAAACATATCACGCATTTTTAAAGCGAGTTGTTTTGCATCTTCGTATCGTTCTTCTAAAATTAGTTGTGGTATATGACCAGCAAGACACGCCGACAAACAAATAAGCCCTTTGCTGTGTTCTGCAAGGCACTTGTAGTCTATGCGAGGTTTGTAATAATAACCCTCTTTTGCTGCTATTCCAGAAAGTTTAAGCAAATTTTGATAACCATCATTATTTTTTGCAAGTAAAATAATATGGCCAATATCTGGTTTTCCGGACTTGTTAAAACGGTCATGAGCAATGTAAAACTCACAACCTATTATTGGTTTTATTCCAGCTTTTAAACATTCTGAATATAGCTTTAAAGCGCCATACATATTGCCATGGTCTGTAATTGCAACTGCCTTCCAACCACGATTTACTGTTTCGGCAACAAGTTGGTCTATTTTTGTGGCTCCATCTAAAAGGCTATATTCTGTATGAAGATGTAAATGGACAAATGGCTTCATATTATTTTTCCTTTAATTTTTCTGCTATTTTTATTATTTTGTTAAACTTGTGGTTTAAAGCACTTTTAGTCATTGGAAACTTGCTTAGTTTTAATAATTGTTCCAAACTTTCTTCGCCGTTTGCTAATCTAAGTAGTGCAACCTGCTGTAAATCTTCTGGTAGAGAATTTAAACCAATTTCTTTATCAATAATATTTATGGCATCTAATTGTTTAAAACTAGCATTTAGTGTTTTTGTATAATTAGAGGTAAAACAATTATTTTGTCTATTTATTTTGTTTCTCATTTGCCTTGTTATTATTTCATTTTGAAGTTTTAAAACGGCATCACTTGCACCCATAAGTGCAAGCGAATTACTAACAGCCTCGGCATCTTTAATGTATAGCACAAATATGCTTTTTCGTTGGGTTAGTTTTGCTAGTATTTCAAATTCTGCAAGAATATCCATAACTGTTCTAAGTAATAAGTAGTTTTGATTTCCTAATTCTAAATGATAGCCGGTTGTTGTACGAGTTGTATTTTCTAATTTTATACTGCTTGTTCCACAACCTATAAACACCCCACTAACAAATGCCCCAAGGTTTTGTTCGTTTATAAGTTTATTATTATCAATATCATTTAATTCTAATGTTTCATTTTTGTAATATAAAACATTTGTGTCCAGCAATATTTTTTGCGCCAACGAATTTTCTATTGTTATATCGTAATACTGCATACTGCTTATTTTATATGTTGGCTCGCACTTAATATTTGAGCTACCATATAGTTTTAAGCAAATGCTATTTAAGTATTTTTCTAAAAAAGTTAAATCAGTAATAATATGAAAATTATTTACAACATTATCGTTTACTTCAAATTCGGCAGAAGAATAAAAGAGACCACACAAAAACGCCAAGCATTGCTTGTCGCTTTTAAATCCATTTTCTAAAATTTCTAATTTTATTTCTTTTGAAAAACTCATATTCTTCCTTTGATTTGTTTATAGCTATTTAACTTGTTTATATTTGCATAAACTTTTACTTGTGGTAGCAATTATAATTTAAACCATAACTTTATTTTAATTTTTTAAAATTTGGTCTTTTGTCTAAATTAACTATATTTTTATCAGGTATGTGGTATTTTAAAACATATTTCATTCCATACCTAACATCGCCGATTAACTCTGGTCTATGTGCATCACTATTTAAAATAAAATCTGTGTCATATTTCATTAGCGATTCCATATCTTTGTTTGTAAAAGATATTCTTTTGCCATTTAACTCTATAAAAACACCTTTTTGTTTTGCAAGGCGGGCAACCTCTTCAACATTAACCGGCATGCCAACGCCAAGGTGTGTGATAATGTTTATTGGCTGGGTTTCTATTGCCTTTAATACACAAATAGTATTTTTTTCTATTTGTCTTTTTGTATACCATTTAAGATTGTTTGGTAAAAACAATTTAAAAAAGTCTTTTTTTGTATCTGCTTTTGCCATTTTATGATAGCCAACATTTACTATATTTAAAAAATCTAAATCACTTTCGATTATTCCTGTGTTGCCTTCAAGAGATGTAAGATTTTCTTCTATGCCAAGTAATATATTTACACCTGTTGCGCTTTTTGCTTTTTCTATATCTAATTTAACACTTTCTATTTGGCTACGTTTTACACCATATAGTTTGTGAGTAAAACCATGGTCTGTAATTGCAAATTCTTTAAGACCCTTGTTTTTTGCCACAATGGCATTATCTAATATGCTTCCCTTGCCATCGCTATATGTGCTGTGTGTATGATAATCGCCATAAATAATCATATTTGCTTCCTTTTATACTTTGTAAATCGTTAAATAAATATTACTTCTTCGTTTAAAATAATGCCTTGTTTTTTTGCCATGTTTTTTGCCAAATCAATAAGACTATGCATATCTTCGCTAGATGCATTTTTAACGTTTACATTAACAAAAAAATTTGCATGTTTGGTGCTTATTTGCACCCCACCTAATTTAACACCTTTTAAACCCAATTTGTCAATTGTTTTACCCGCACTGCCCTCCACTGTTTTAAAAAAAATGCTTCCACAACTCGGCATGTCGTATGGCTGACATTGTTTTCTTTTAAGCATATATTGCTCTTGGTTTGTTTTTATAACCTTGTTATCTTGTTTATAAAGAGAAAGTGTGGTTTTAATAACCACCATATTGCTATTTTTAAGTATTGATGTTCTATAACCATAATTAAGATTTTTTACCAAAAACATTTTATATTTTCCACTGGTAGTAAGGACTAAAACATTTTTTACAAACTGCGATATATCGTGCTCAAAAGCGCCTGCATTCATTATTGTTGCTCCACCCATGCTACCAGGTATTCCATAACTCCATTCTAATCCGCCAAGCCCATGTTTTTGTAGTTGCGTGTTTAAAGAAAAAAGCCCAAGTCCGCAATAAACGCAAACCTGGTTTTGTTTTATATATAGTTTATTTATTCTTTTGGTGCAAACAAGAACAAAATCTCTAATGCCATCATTAAAAATGACATTTGTTCCATTGCCAATTATATAATATTGTTTTTTAATTTGGTTTAATACAAACAGTAGTTTTTTTAGTTGTTTCGCACTATTTGGATAGCATACATATCTTCCAATTCCACCTATTTTTATTGAACATAAACTTTTTAAGTTTACATTGCATTTTGTTTGGCATGTTTTTTTTAAAAGGCTATATAAATTCATATTGTTTTATATGAAAAACATTCCATTTTAGCAACATAAATATATATAAATTTTTATTAAGCGCCCTCCAAAATCATCTTGTCAGCAACAAGCGCAATAAACTCGCCATTTGTTGGCTTTTCATTGCTAGTGTACACCTTTAAACCAAAAATTGAGTTTATGTTTTCTATTTTACCTCTATTCCATGCGACCTCTATGGCGTGGCGAATTGCACGTTCAACCTTGCTTGCAGATGTTTCAAATTTTTCTGCTATGGCAGGGTAAAGTTTTTTTGTTATAGAATTTATTATTTCGGGCGTATCGATTGCCATTTTAATTGCTTCCCTTAAAAATTGATAACCTTTAATATGGGCAGGTATTCCAACGGTAATAAAAATATTTGATATCTTTTCATCTATTGCTCGCACTTTCATTCTGTCATCTTTTACATCTTGAATTGTTGGTGCCATATTATTTATGTCTGTAATTCTGCTTACAATCACGTCAACAGAACAAGGCTTATTTATATAAAAACTTGCTCCCATAGATAATGCTTTTGTGACAAACCCCTCATGCGACAATGCAGATGCAACCACAATTTTTGGACATTTGTTTCCAAGCGAATTTTTTAGTTTTTCAATAAGCACAAAACCGTCCATAGATGGCAATACAATATCAAGTAGTAGTACATCTGGGCAAAGCGTAGTCACTTCCCTTAATGCAATCTCTCCATTGTTGTGCTTCCTACAAGTTCTATTTTGTCGTTTGTTAATAATGTTTTTTTTAACATATCATTTAGTTCGGTATTATCTGCTACATATAATTTTATTTTTGATTCCATATTTTTTTCTCCTCTTTAAAAACAAAAGTATCATAGCATCTTATCACTTAATTTACTAGCAAAAAAAATATCAAAAAACCGCAAAAAATAAGAAAAATACACATTTTGTGCCGAATTTTTTCTATTTTATACCCATTTTTTCCAATTTTATACCTTTTTTAGAATATCTTTCAAATCTTGTGAGTAAAAAAATAACAAAGTCGAAAACAATAAATTATTTCACAAAATAAAAAAATAAAGCATATAACAAAAATAATGAATAATGAATATAATGATTATTTAATATTGTCACCGTCCAAAATGGAAGAGGTCGCAAAAAGGTATAATGAAGAAATAAGAAAGAACAGAGCGGAAGAAAATTGTGAATGTAAAATTACCAACGGCGAGTTTTATGATGCTTGTGCTCAACTTATTCATACCCTTTTAATATTAAAAAAGTATCTATTACGCAAACGAAAAAAAGATTTAAGAATTGATGCAATAAAAGATGCAATAGATATGCTTATGGATATCGATGAGCATATTGATAGAAAAAAAATAAAAATGGTAAAGAATTATAATGAGGCAGTTAGGATTTGTTTTAGCTGTCTTTCACTAATGCTAGATATTTCAACAAAAGAGGAAAATAATAAAACAACAAAAATGCTAACACAAATATTTAAATGTTTGATTGTTTTATTGTAGGTTGATTGCTTTAATAAAAAAAACACTCTTGACATTTACCGATATAAAAAGTAAACTAATATCAGTAAAATACAAAAGGAGATTAAATGACATATGGAACCAGAACTAGTAGATTTTGCAGAGCAACCTCAGGAAGTTTATGATAATTTTTATCTTATGTTTTATGATACATTTTTATATTCAAAAGAAAAATATGATGATTTTATAAACAAGTTTAATTCACTCCTTGCAAAATATCAAAATAATCCCGATAAGTACGCATTGGTTATTTTGGATTTATCTAGCTTTTTTAAGCAAAGATGTACAAAAGAAATAGAACGTGAAACTATGCCTGCTTTAATTGATATTTTAAAATATGTTTATACATTGTACAATAAAGATAAAAATATATTTATGAAATGCATAACATGTGGTAAAAGAAACTTTTTAAACTACATGAATTTATTAGTAGATCTTAAATGCAGCGAAAACGAGGCCGAAACTTTATCTATAAAAGAAAAAATCAAAAAAGTAGAACAAGAAATGGCGAATTTTAGAGCCATTGCTTTAAAAGGAAAAATCCAATAATTTTTCAAAGTATTAAAACTCCGATTGTTAATCAATCGGGGTTTTATTTTTTGCTTTTGACAATGTGTTAAATTATGTGTTTTTGTTTAATATATACACCATAAATTTTTATAGTTATTTGACACCACAATGGCTGTTATGATAATATTTTTATTATAAGGAGAGGCAATGGCATACAAGGCACTTTACAGAAAATATAGACCAAAAACATTTGATGATGTTGTGGGCCAAGAGCATATTACAACAACACTAAAACACCAAGTCATGACAGGCAACATTGGCCATGCCTATCTTTTTACAGGCAGTCGTGGAACCGGAAAAACTAGCACTGCAAAAATATTTGCAAAGGCGGTTAATTGTCCAAATTTGGTTAATGGTGAACCATGTAATAATTGCGATATTTGCAAAAGTGTTGATGATGGAAGTAGTGTCGATGTTTTAGAAATGGATGCCGCTTCAAACAATAGAGTAGACGAAATTAGAGATATAAGAGAAAAGGTTAAATTTTTGCCGGTTGGTGGAAAATATAAAGTATATATTATAGATGAAGTTCATATGCTTACCGACCAAGCATTTAATGCACTACTTAAAACACTAGAAGAGCCACCAGAACATGTTATATTTATTTTAGCAACAACCGAGGCGCATAAACTTCCAGCGACAATACTCTCTCGTTGCATGCGTTTTGATTTTAGGTTAATTGATGTTCCAACGCTTTCAAAACTAATTGGAAACATATTTGATAAAGAACAAATAAAATATACAAACGAGGCACTTCGTCTTATTGCACTGGCTGGCGAAGGGAGTTGCCGAGATACAATATCTATTGCAGATTGTGTCGCATCATTTAGTCAAAACGATATAACGGTAGAAAGTGCCATGAGGGTTTTGGGTGCAAGCGATACCGAGGTGTTTGTTAAATTATATGATGCCATTGGTAAAAAGAATATTAAAGACGCTTTTGAAATTTTGCAAAATACATTTGATAGTGGTAAAAACTTAACGGTTTTTGCAAAGAACTGCACGCTTCATGCAAGAAACTTGCTTGTTATGAAAAATTGTCCCGATAGCGAGGAGATGTCGTCTCTTACTCAAAAAACACAAGACTTATTAAAAACACAAGCAAAAAGTTTTGAAAATAGCGACCTTATGGAATATATGAAAATCTTTTCGTCAATAGAGGCAGAAATAAAATATGCCCTATCGCCTAAAACTTTAATAGAAACGGCAGTTATAACTGCAATAACCAAAGACGATAGTCAAAAAAAAACTAAATAATATAAAAAGGGTAAACAATTTAGTTGTGACAAACACCAATAATAGTCAAAATATTGCAAAACAATCGCCAAGGGATATTTGGGGTAAAGTAATAATATATTTAAGAGAGCATCATGCAGTTGCCCTTCATATAGCCTGTGGCGACATTACAGATGTTGATTTTATAGACGATAAGTTTATAATTAGGACGGCGGAAGATTTTATATATCAACTATTAGAAAATGAAGATAATAAAAAAGAATTATATTCTGCATTTAATAGTCTTGGCATAAAAGATATAGAGATTATTAAAAAAGAAAAAACATTTACAAAAGCTCAAATTGATTTAAAAATATTAAGAGAAAAATTTGGGGATTTGTTAGAAATAGAAGGAGAATAATATGAACGGATATAGAGGTGGTTTTGGCGGTGGTTTTGGTGGCGCAAATTTGCAAAACCTAATGCGTCAAGCGCAAAAAATGCAAGAGGATATGCAAAAGAGCAAAGAGGAAATAGAGAATACTGATTTTACTGCAAGCGTTGGTGGAGGAATGGTTAGTGTTGTTATTGGCGGAAATCGACGAGTAAAAAGAATAGACATAAAACCAGAAGTTGTTGACCCTGATGATATAGAAATGTTAACCGACTTAATTTCTGCCGGCGTAAATGATGCACTTGCTCAAATAGAACAAGCCGAAAAAGACAAACTTCCTCAAATGCCGGCGGGGTTTTAATATATGTCAAAATTAGAAAGTTTAGAGCGATTGGTAAATGCATTTAGGTCGCTTCCGGGTGTAGGTTATAAAACTGCCCAAAGATACGCATACAGCATATTAGCAAAACCAGAAGAAGAAGTAAAAGCATTTTCGGATGCCATGCAAGATGCAAAACATTTAATTAAGTTTTGTGAAGAATGTGGGAATTTTAGCGAAACAAAAATTTGTGAAAACTGCATGAAAAATTCTGCCGAAGTAATATGCGTTGTTGCAGAGCCAAAAGATGCAATTATAATGGAAAAACTAAAAAACTTTAATGGTGCGTTGCATGTTCTGCACGGTTGTATTAACCCACTTGAGCATAAATCTCCAAATGATATTAGAATAAAAGAATTAGTTGCCCGAGTGCAAAAACATAAGACCAAAGAAGTTATTATGGCAACCAATCCAGATGTTGCTGGCGATACCACTGCCTATTATATTGCAGAATTATTAAGGCCTCTTGGCGTAAAAGTGACAAGAATTGCTCAGGGTGTTTCTATGGGCACAGATCTTGAATTTGCCGATGAGGTGACATTAAATAGAGCATTGGAATTAAGAAATGATTTATAATGAATTTAAAAAAAATAATTACTTCAAAATAGTATTAAATTAAAATTTAAAAAAATAATAAAATATGAAAAAATAAGGCTTTTTAAATTATTTTAGGCCTTATTTTTATTTATAATTTTTTAAAAATATTTTTTATAAAAAAATATTAGCATTGGCTTTTTAATAAAAACAAAATGGTTTGTATTCAATAATATTTTTTTTGGTGCAAAATATTATTTTTCAAACACTTTTACAACAATAACACTCATATCATCTTTTGCAACGTTATTAGAGAGCTCTAATGCCTTATTTATTATTTCATCGGCAACAGCTTTTGGTGTTGTTGCGGTTATGTTATTTATAAAATCCGACAAATATTCTAGTGAAGGAAAACTATCTGTAATCCCATCTGTCATAATAATAATCTTATCGCCACTACTTAAATAGTTTTGACTGATTTTGCTTTCTGCATTTTGGACAATGCCAAGAGGAAGCGAACTTAAATTTACAACTTCTATTGTTTCTTTATGTTTAATAAAGCTTTCTGGCGCACCCATTTTTATAAAATCAGCAAGACCGCTATTTGTGTCAACTACACAAAGGTCTAATGCACTAAACACATCGTCTTTTCCAATACTTAGTAATTTGTTTACACTAGATAATATTATTTCCCTATCAAAACCAGCTTTAAAAAAATTTTCAATAAGTCCAATTGCGGTTGAACTCGTCTTTTCTGCAAGAAGTCCACTCCCCATTCCGTCGCACAAAGCAAAAAGGTATTTGCCACCTTTAATTTTTATTATCGAATAGCAATCGCCACTTTTGTAAGAGCCTGTTTTTGTTTTTGTTGATACAGCAAAGACAACATCATATTTTGGAGCCGTTTTTAGTGTTAATAAATCCCAACCTGCACGAGAACTAGCACTTTCGGAAATTACCTCCATTTTTTGATTACATATTTTACTAATTACTTTAACTATTCCCCCTCGTTTGCTATCACTTGATCTAACACAAATTGTGACCGACTTTGTATTATCGGCATCATCAAAAACAAGAGCATCCGAGCAAATAATATTGTTGTAAGTAAGTTCGTCTAAAATCTTTTTTTCTTTTCCTTGCTCAAATTTAACCCCATATGCAACCTCTTGTGATAAATCATGCATTATCTCACTAACTCCCAAAAATTGTTCTGCCAAAAGAACCCTACTGGCATCAATATTATTAACTAGTCCTGCATAGTTTTTATATTGGTCTACCAAATCGTTTGTTGTGCTTAATATTCCGTTTAATCGTTCACACTTTCCGGCAAAATTGCTAGGAATATCCAAAAGTGTAATCCTGCCTTTATTAAAACCAATTTCAATTATGTTTTTTAATGAATTGTTTGTGTCTAGGGCTTGAAAATTATGACATTTATTAAATGCAACACAGTTTTTACAATTCTTTAATCGCAGTTCATTCAAAGCCATTTTTTTGGCATTGTTTTGGTTTATTCCACTACTTATCATTCCCCTATACACTCTGTTCATTTCACTAAAAACATCAGAGAGTTCATTTAACCTAAACTTCAACATCTCTCGATTGCGATTTATTACACTTTGTTGTGTCATGCAAGATAAGGTGCTTGTAAAGTCGGTTCCTATTTTATCTAATACTTTGCATGGTATTAAAATATAAATAAGGCTAGCCACAATAACCGGGATTACAGAAAAAACCGAAAGGTTTTCTGGATACATTAAATACAAACTTACGGCGCAATCAACGGCAATTATAGAAATAATAGATATGTATTTATATTTTGTTTTAAATACACATAGCGATAATCCATAAATAACAAAAAGTGATAAAAATTCCGGGCTGTTTGTCGCAAGCAAACTACCCATGCCAAAAGAAAGAGAAACAAGCAAAATTGTTGTAAAGTTTGTGGTATATGAAAGTAATAAAAGCACTAGCACGCCAACAAACTTTATTAAGCTAATTTCAAAAAAAACTATTTGGCTAAGGCCTGTTGCGATTGCAGTTGCAAACAAAAAGGCGCAGATTATTTCCAAAACGGTAAACCTTCCACATATTCCTCTAACACAAAATGCTTCAAATATTTTTATGCATGCCAGCATAAATAATAGTTCCAACACAAATTCGGCGATGCTTGCATAAAGATTATAATTTAAATAGTATGTTTGAATAAATACCATTGGCAAATTATAAATAAAGGCATATACGAATAAATGGATATATCTTAATGGTTTTTTAATTTTGTAATGTATAAAATATATAAAGGCAAATAATGTACACATTATTGTGTTTCCAAGTAGTAAATATGGTGAAAAATTACACAAATAAGAAGCCAATAAAAATGATAAACCAAGCCCAACAATATTTTGATTACACCAAACTAATGCAAAAAATATTCCAATAGAAAATGGGAAAACAATGCCACCAATGTTTGCTAAAAATGACACATAAAAAAGTACAAAAAAAATAGTAAATTTAAAAACAATATTTAGTTTATTTTTTCTAGATAAAAAATTCATAAAACAACCCTTATGTATTGTTTTATAATTTTAATTTATTCTTAAAAAATAAATAAAAAAGAAATGTGAATATTTTTGTCACATTTCTTCTAATTTAAAAGAAAAGATTATTTTTTTTCTGCAAGCAAATCCCTAATTTGTTTTAA
>JAGCEE010000276.1 GCA_017650795.1 Clostridia bacterium
AATTTCCTGTTGCTCCATATTGGCTAATATTTCCAACAATCTAAAATCAGATGTTAAAATAATTATGCCATTATTTTTAAACCCATAAAAAGAGGATTTGCCAAAACCATCTAATGCTTTGGTAAATAAACTTTGAGTATCATCGTCTCTAAAATCCGTAAACATAAAAATCTCCCTTAATGCAAAATAGTTTAACTCAAAAACAAACAAATTGCAATAGCAAAAATAAAGTGATTTTACTTCGCATAAGAGTTCGCAACGAGTTGAGTTATACGAAATCGCATTTGGTGCAAAGTGTTGAACCTCAGTTAAACACTACCTAATGTTTTCTTTTCCAAACTGTCTTTTCATTATTTCAAGAGAATTTTTATGTATATTTTTATTGCTAGATGATGATGCACATAAATTTTGTAATATAATTGGTTTAATATTATTATCAAATAAATTAAAAGCGATTGATAAACAACAAGCATCAGTATCCGTTCCACAAATTTCAATTTCGTTTATATTTAAACTTTTTAAAAATCGAATATCATCAATGGAAATACCATAGCAATCTTTGGTAATAATGTGTGAATTATTTGGAATATTAACAATAATTTCCTGTTCATCAACATTATTTAATCCATCCCAATTTAAAATGCTTCTAAAAGGACTATCAGGTGAGTTTGTGCATTTGGTGAAAATAATATTATCAAATTTATTTTCATTCAAGTATTCGTTAATTTTTTGAACAATATGAATATTATTTTCATTTATAAAACCTTTTTGCATATCAACAATAATAATATTCTTCATTTTTTCTCCTAAAATAAAAAACTCAATATCTCCCTAACGGGTTCAACTGAGTAATTTGGTGCGAGAGAAGGGACTTGAACCCATACTCTTTCGAACTTGCCCCTTAAACAAGCGCGTCTGCCATTCCGCCACTCTCGCATATTATATATTTTACCCCTTAAAGTTGGTACCCGTTTACCAGGGGCAAGTAAACTTGTTTTTCAAAAATGCAAACTAATTTAGCGTGCACTATTTAGCAAGTGTGGTTGCGTTTTTTCAAAACGGGGCTTACGCTATTGCGACGCCCGTCGCCACGCTACAAACGAGCCACTGGCGCCTTTGCTTAACGCTGCGACCCTTAAACAAGCGCGTCTGCCATTCCGCCACTCTCGCAGATTATATATTATATCCCATAAAATTAGTACCCGTTTACCAGGGGCAAGTAAACTTGTTTAAAGTATAGTAATATTTTTGTTAATTGTCAACAGGTTTTTGCTCAAAAAAATGTACAAGCATTTTTAAATATGTTAAACTATAAATGTCATACTTTTTATGGGGTGCAAAATAATGGATAATAAAGAACTAATAAAACTTGCAATAAAGGCAAGAGAAAACTCATATTCGCCATATTCAAATTTTAAAGTAGGGGCGGCATTAGAGTGTGAAGATGGAAGTGTGTACTTGGGTTGTAATATAGAAAACTCATCATTTACTCCAACATGCTGTGCCGAAAGGGTTGCAGTATTTAAAGCAGTAAGTGAGGGTAATAAAAGTTTTAAAAAAATCGCCATTGTTTCGGATTCTGATGAGTATACATATCCTTGTGGAGTATGTAGGCAGGTTTTGTCAGAGTTTTCGCACGATATGACTGTTTTGGTTGTAAACAAAAATGGTGAGTATTTAGAAAAAAACCTAAGCGAAATATTTCCAAATGCTTTTAGTTATAAAGATGTTTAAATAAACTATTATATGAAAAAAATCAACTTGCATTGCTCACTCCGTTTTGTGTGCAAAAAAAAACTCGCCATAAGCGAGTTCTTTTTTTTGTTTAGCCAGATTAGTTAAATCTTGCTTTATAAGCATCACCGAATTTAAATACAGGCTTGTTGCAAGCTGGAATTTTAACAGCTTGTTTTGTTCTTGGGTTAATACCAGTTTTAGCTGGAACTTTTTTAACATCTAGTGTTCCAAGACCAACAAGTTGAATTTTTTCACCTTTTTTAAGAGCTTCGGTTGCAACATCTAAAATTGCGTCGTATACAACAGCGATGTCTTTTTGAGTGATTCCTGCTTTGTCAGAAACGGCTTTAATAAATTCTGTCTTATTCATAATTTTCCCCTTTTTTAATTTCTTTTAAGATTATTACCTTAAAGTACCCTTATTATACCCTAAATGTCTTATACTTCCAAGCGATTTTAACAATTTCCAACAAAATTAGCCAAAAAATTTTATAAAAACCATGGAATATGACATAAAATATGGCAAACGGGGAGAGTAATAGTGTGTTTATTAACATGAAATAAGAAAATTTAATAATGCATTTAAAGATTAAAAAAAGCCAAGGCACAAGGACTTGGCACTCTTTTATTTACTTTTTACTTTTAGATTGCGACTTTGTTTTTGACTTTTGTGATGTCTTTTTTTTAGGTGTGGTAGGTTCTTCTTTTTCTTTAATTACTTCATCTTTTATTTCTGGCTCTTCTTTTGGAGCATCTGCGACCATAACTTTTTCGTCAAGGCCTGCAATGTATCTCATGTCCATCTCTACATCAATTTTGTTATTGTTGCCAATTTCTAAAACACAAGTTTTTCCAAAAGATGTATTATAAATTCTTTTTATTTTACCATATATTCCAATATGAGTGATTACTTTATCTCCAACCTTAAAAGAGTTTAAAGTTTCTATACTTCTTTTTTCTTGTCTTTTTTGCCTAACAATCAAAAGAACATAAGCAACTATTAGCACACCAATTAGTATTACCCAATACCATTTATCCATATTTTTCTCCTTTATTTTGCAATTCTAACAAAGATTATGTTTTTTTCAAAATGATTTACAAACAAATTTTGTTATAATTAGTAATATTTTGTAAATCGTAATATTTTATGCAAAAACAATAACGCCAAAGGCATTAAGTATTAAAAATACATAATATAGAGCATAGGCTGAGATTAAAGATATGCCTTGCCATTTGTATGTCCTTTTTTTGATTATTGTTGGTAGCAATAAAATAAGGGTTGTTAGGATTGCAACTGGAAGACTAACAAACAATGTGTCTTTTGAAATTGGTAATCCTTCGCTGGCATTAAACAGACCGGTTATTCCAATTAAAAGTGTGCAGTTTATTATGTTGGAGCCAACAATGTTTCCAAGTCCAAGCCCAGCCTCTTTTTTTCTTAGTGAAGAAATCATTGTAATTAGTTCTGGAAGCGATGTGCCAAAACTAACAATAGTTAGTCCAATTATTGTGTCGCTAACACCAGCCATTTGTGCCAAAAATTTTGCCTTTTCTACCATAAAATAAGCACCTGTGCCAATCATGGCGGCAGATATAACAAACATTAAAACAAAAAACCATATTGGTCGTTCTTTTTCTGCGCTTTGAATGTTTACTTGTGGTGTTCTTTTTGCACTTACAAAGTTGATTATTGCAAAAATAATAAATAAGATTAGTAGTATAAATGATTCGGCAAGGGCAATCCTTTGATTTACGCTCATAACACCAGTAATTGCAACAGAAAAAATTAACAGCATAAAAGCCGGAAACACATTTTTTTGTATGGTCAAGCGTATGCAAACAAGAAGTATTCCACCAATTAAACAAGTATTAAAAATAATAGAACCTATGGCATTTCCTACGGCAAGGCCACTTGCTTCGCTAGAACCCGAAAAAATTGTGACAAGTAGTTCGGGTATTGTGGTGCCAATAGACACGAGCGTTGCGCCAATTATTGCCGTTGGTATTTTAATCTTTTTTGCTATTCCAAC
>JAGCEE010000277.1 GCA_017650795.1 Clostridia bacterium
TATATTATCTTCTTGTATACTCTTTATTTTTAGGTCCTTACCAACCACAGATATTATATCTGATTTTGACTTAAAAACAATCTCATCTGCTGATAGAGTAATAAGTTTATTTTCTCCCTCAATATACACCAAAAAGTCGCCCATTTCTATAAGTTTGTATGGGGTGATTTTTTCTTTTAACTCATAGCATTTATCTTTAAGTTCATTAAAAAAATTAAACATACAATATTGTATGCTTAATTTGGTTTGTATATTATTTAAAGTCGCTTTGTTTTAAAAAAGTCTTTTAATATATTTGAGCATTCATCTTCTAATATGCCACCAAAAACTTTTGCCTTGTGGTTTAAGCGGTCGTCATTAACAATTATATCTAGCATGTTGTTTTTGCTTGTTTTATCATATGCGCCAAAAACTATTTCTTCTATTCTTGCATTTAATATCGCCCCCAAACACATTGGGCATGGTTCTAGCGTCACATATATTTTACAGCCCTCTAATCGCCAAGATTTAAGTTTTTTGCACGCCTTAGAAATTGCTAGCATCTCCGCATGGTTTATGGCATTTTGTGTGCTATTTCTATTGTTATATGCCCTTGAAATAATTGCATTATCTTTTACTATAACGGCGCCTATTGGAACTTCGTTTAATTCTTTTGCTTTTTTTGCCTGCCTTAATGCAAACGACATATAGTACTCATTATCTTTTTGCACTGTTTGTTTCCTTTTATTTATGATAACTTATATTGTTTATTATTGTAAATGCCCTATATATTTGTTCTAAAAGCATTATTCTAAAAAGTCTATGAGGAAATGTCATTTTACTTACGCTTATTATTTTATTTACACTATTTTTTACGTCATCACTAACTCCATAAGAACCACCTATAATAAATGATATTTCGGAATTTGATAGTGATATGCTTTCTATGTAGCTTGCAAGTGTTTGGCTATCTATTTGTTTGCCATTAACATCACAAAGTATAGAATAACCCTTTATGCTTTTTAAAATCAGTTCGCCCTCTTGTTGTTTGATTTCTTGTATGTTGGTTAGATTGTTAAATTCTTTGAGTTCTGTTATTTTTAAACTACAAAAACGAGAGAGCCTTTTTATGTACTCCTCGCTTGCTTCTATAAAAAATTTATCTTTTAAATTACCAACACAAACTATGTTTACTTTTAGCATTATAGTATTCCCCATATAAGTGTGGATATGGTTATAAACACACCTATAAAAATTGTTGCATGCAAGAATATTTTGTCCTTTAGTGTGGGTTTATATTTTCCATCAACACCAAACAAAAGAGGTATTTGAGGAAACCTAAAGTCTATTGCATTTTTACCATTGATTTTGGTAAATATCACCTCTGGCTCGTCATCATCTTTTGTGATGCCTTGCTCTTTATTCATTTGCTCTACATCTAAATCCATCATAGTAAGTATTTCTTCTCTTTGTTTTCTTTTAAATGCTTTTTGAGCAAGCCCTTGCATTTCTTTTACTCTGGTATTCTTTATTAAAAGGTACACAAACCCAGCCAAGATGGCAAGAATTATAATAACAACAATTAAAATTGTTAGTATTACAGTAAAGAAATCGCCACTCAAAACATTTTGAAGGTTTTGCGAGAAATTACCAAGTGGCAAATCGTTTTTTGAGGCAAAAACCAAGTATAGTCCCATTGCATTATTCATAAAGTGTACAATCATTGATGGAATTATTGAGCCAGACAAATAAACAAGCAAAGTTAAAAACATACCAATTACGGAAGCATAAAAGAATTGCTCAATATTTAAGTGCATTAGACCAAAAATAACACCGACTAAAATTATTGCTTTTTTCGCTCCTAAGCCTTTATAACCATTTAATAACATACCCCTGTGGCAAAACTCTTCACAAATACCAGGAAGAATTGCGGATATTAAAACATCTTTCAAAAACATAGCAGTGCTATAACCATCAGCAGACGAAGAAGCCATACCAAAGCTTGGGTCATAGCCAGCACCATAAATAAAGATATTAAAAAACGACGCAACGGCAACATTAACAAAATAAATA
>JAGCEE010000278.1 GCA_017650795.1 Clostridia bacterium
TGGCTTGTAATGGCACAATCAGCCCAGCATTGTTTTTCGTTCTCGTATTTGTTTATTTAATGTTTGGATAAGTTATGAAGTTGTATTTCATTAGACACGCACCAACCGAAGCAAATCTTTCAGGTTCAATGGTTAATGGGTATGATAATGCTAACATTATTTTACAAAAGAAACCCTTGGATTGGGAAGAAAAAGTTGGTAAATTTATCCCGGCCGATATGAGAAGAAAAGTTTTTTCATCACCCGCTTTAAGATGTATTCAAACTTGTGAATTGCTTTTTGGGTTCAAGCCAAGCGAAAACCAGATTAGAAACGATTTACAAGAATTTGATTGTCATAAACTTGGTGATAAGAAATTTTGGGAGATTACAGAAGATGAGTTCAATGGTCTAGTACAAATTTCTTCATTGGATATGAAAAAAAGAGTACGAAACATCTTGACAAATTCTTTTGGAAATTCTATAATTATTTCACACGGTATGTTGATTCGTTACATTTACCACTACTTTAATGGAAATGAAAACATTTCAGCATACGATGTGATAAACTCCAAGGGGTTTAGGTTTTCCAACCTAGATTTACTTGAAGTTGACACACAAACGAGGGTAGCAATACCACATTATTACAATAAACCAATAAAACACTAACTAAAAGGAAAAATAAATTATGAATACAAAGACAAAGATTACTCTAGTACTCGTAGCGATTGTAGCCATTCTCGGTGCAATCTTCGCAAAGAACCTCATTGGCTATAAGCAGTCCACGGAATTGCTTATCAAGCAGTCACCCTTTGGCACACTTAGTTGTGTAGAAGGTCAGGGTATTTACTTTAAGGGATTCGCCTCCATTTACAAGTATGACCTTGCTAAGTCATTCTATTTCAACTCTAGCACCGAAAAGGTAAATGGTGTAGGTTGGGAAGGTGACGAAGATGATGAAGATGATATTTCCGTTACCTTGTCAAGAAACGCCAACGCAGATATTTCCGGTTATCTTCTTTATGAGCTACCAACGGAATGTGATAAGCTAATTGAGCTTCATAAGAACCAGAAGAATGATAAGGGCGTAAAACATAATCTTGTGCGAAATGCTGTTCTCTCTGCAGTTCGTAAGACCGCTCCATTGTTTACCGCTGAAGAAGCTAAAATCACGAAGATTGCTGAGTTCCGTCGTCTTGCTGAAGACCAGCTCGTTGAAGGTGAATACTTGACAACTACCGAAGTTCTCAAGGAAAAGGCAGGTGAAGATGAAGTAGATTCCACCGGTAAGGTTGTCAAGAAAGCCGAAGTTCAGGAATATCGTGTAACCAAGCTCAAGCTAGACAAGGATGGTCATAGAATTATCACCAAGAAGTCCCCAATTACCCAGTATGGTATTGTTGTAAAGCAGCTTGATATTCAGAATGTGAAGTTGGATGCTAAGGCTCAGCAGCAGCTTGATATTGTCAAGGAAAGAGAAATGCAGCGAGTTGCCAATGCCACAGCCGCAGAAACCGCTAAGCAAAAGGCTTTGACCGCTAAGGCAGAAGGTGATGCACGAATTGCCCAAGCTAAGGCTGACCAGGAAGTCCAGAAGATTACGGAAGTAACTATGGCCGAAAAGGAAAAGGCAGTTGCAGTTCTTCAGGCACAAAAGGAAAAGGAAGTTGCCGCCCTTGAAGCTCAGAAGGCTCAGGAAGTAGCAAAGCGAATTAAGGCAGAAGGTGAAGCAGAAGCAGCCGCCAATAGAGCTAAGGTTGCCGCAGGTTTGACACCACAGGAAAAGGCAGAATGGGAATACAAGACCAAGGTCGGTGTAGCCGAAGCCCTTGCTAAGTCCGAACACCCAATCGTTCCTACGATTATGATGGGTGGTGATGGTAAGAATGGTTCTAACCCAATGGATGCAGTTGGTCTAAAGTATATGATGGATATTGCTGATAGAATCAATTCTAACAAGTAATTTTCCAAAATAATTGAATTAAGCCCTACAATGTTGAAAAACCTTGTTAGGGCTTTTTTTAAAACTAACACTTATACAAAGGAACTAAAAATGAAGAAACTTTATCTTTTTATACTTTGTGCTTTCGCACTATCTTTTGGGCAAGATTGTTGGTGTACTTGCCGCACAACTGAAAAGAAAATATACAAGCCCCATTCATCAAGTGTTCCAATGGTTTATAAGGAACAATATAGTTTGTCTATGAAGAGTGAACCACTTGTATTCGTAGATAAGCCAGTAGTTAAGAAAGTAACTACACCAACTTACATTAAGGAAACAGCTGAAGAAGTTTATAATGAATTTGATGCTTGTGTTGAACAATGTAAGGTTGATAATGTTTCTTCATCTTTAGTTGATTTTTGTATTCGTGAAAAATGCGAGGTATTGAAAAATGATTAGTAGAAAAGAATTTATTGCTGGTTTAATTATTATGTTCATAGCCTTGTTTTTCGTTGATTCCATAATGGTCAAGGATATGAATGAAACTATGGCTATGTTAAAGCGACCCGTCGTTCTACACGATACTACATCGGTTATGCGATATGTTGATAGGTACATTCACGATACCGTTTATACCACCATTCATAAAACAGAATACATTGAAAAGGTTTCTTTGATTGGCAAAATGCAAGATTATGCTGAAGAAAAAGGAACTGTTATCAAAATTGAAACTGAAGAAAATTTGTTAGAATTTGATGCTCAGTTTGTCAAGATTCAATGTAATGGAAAGTTAATTCCCGATGAAGATGGTGATTTGAACACTTGTGCTGGTGATTGGGTAATTACGGCAAAGGAGGAACTTGAATGAATAAGAAAGGATTTGAACTAATTGAACTTATGGTAATCATAGTCATTATGGGAATTTTTGCTGCGGTTGCTATTCCTAAGTTTATGGGTATGAAGTGTAAGTCCGATATTAAGGCTTGTAAGGAAAATAATATTGAAATGTACAATAGTATTTGTTCACAAGACCGAAATTACAAGATTTGCTATGGTAAGGAAAAGCCCATACCAAAGGAAGTAGTAAAAGAAGTTGTTCACGATACCGTTTATGTTGTTGTGGATAAGCATAAGAAAGATACTATTTCAATGCCACTTGATAGGGCAGAATGTATCTTACAATGTCAAAAGGACAATGTATCTAAAAGTTTAGTTGATTTTTGTATTAAAGATAAATGCAAATAAAAAGGAGAAAGAATGAAGAAAATTATTTTAGCATTGATGATGGTTGTATCTGCGGTTTGGGCAGATATTAAGTTGGACTTTATACTTTCCGCTAGAAAGAAAGGTTGTGAAGTAGTCCATTGGATTGAAAACGATTATGAAAATGGTGTACTTTGGCAGCAATATGCTAAGGTAGCTTGTAAAGACCCTCAGTCAATGCCTGTAAGAATGGTAGGTTTGAAGTTCCTTGATGTTTCTAAGAACCTAAAGGGCGAATACATTTACACTTATGGATTGGAGAAGTAAAATGAAAAAGATTCTACTAGCATTGGTTATGTTTATCTTTATTGGTTGTTGTAATGACGGCCCGAACAAAAATAGAAATGGTGATAGTTTCTATGATATTAAGATTTGTGCCATTGGTGGTGATGCTGATACTTGTGTTCATTACAAGGCAACAAATTACAATCCAAATGGAAATGACTTGATATTTACTACAACGGATGGTCATAAGTATAGATTCAACCATGCTGGTTGGGCTTGGGTTATTACGGTAAAGTAGTAATGAATCGGATTATTTTAATAATAATTATTTTTGCCATTAGTGCTTTTGCTGGAAATGGGTATGGCTATACTGACCAACAGCTATACCGTATAGCCAATTCTCTTGAAAGGATAGCTAACATATTGGAAAAGCAATATTATGGCACCAGACCGTCTGTATATCAAAATATACCAACATATAGACCTGAAGAACCTACCATTAAGAAAACTTATGATGCTAAGATTAATGGTAGGTCATTAAAGGCTATTCCGACGGAAGATATGGAAGTAGAATTGACTTGTGAAGAACAGTGTAGTAAGGATAACTATTCAACACTTACTATTGAAAAGTGTGTTAAAGAAAAGTGCGGAATTGGACTTGACAATTAAAAATAATTAAATTATTATTGCATTAATTAGAGGATTTTTATGAAAACTATTAGACGAAAAGTATTTGAAACAAACTCAAGCACTACCCATTGTGTAACTTTCACAAAGAAATACGCAAACTTATACGCAGTCCCTTTAAGGGATGTTTGCGAATTTCCTACACTTAATGAAAATAATGAACTTGAAATAGAACTTGATATTTACTGGGATATGGAAGTAATTGACAATCCTAACCTTGACTTTTCAAAGGTAGATGCCGTTATCAAGTATCTTTGTGCTCAGGCTGTATTTTCAAGCCAAGAAACATTGTATTCTCGTAGAAACCACGAAATTAGAAACCACTTTGATGATAACCACAAGGCTTTCTTAAAGGACTTGCAGGATGCCTATACCATTATGGGTTTGACTGCTCCAGTAGATGTAAAGCCTTATGTATTGGATATTAACGATAACAAGATTTATGTTACCAAAGATAACCTTTACAAGTGGTTCTATCCATTTGATGAACAGACCTGGTATTCTACAAAGAAAGATTGGCAAGAATCAATTAAAAAGCAAA
>JAGCEE010000279.1 GCA_017650795.1 Clostridia bacterium
CATAGAAATTGATGCATGACCATTTTCTATAACGGCTTTTAAGATTTGTGGCATTAGTGCATCATAACCATCACTAGATGCCCTATCGCCATCTATTTGTGTTATAACATCATCTTTTTTAGGATTGGTTATTGATTGCTGGGTACGAATATCAAAATCATATTCGGTGTTGTTTTCTTTAATAAAGTTTACAACATCATCTATTTCTTTTGTTGTAACAAAACAGCCTTGAATACGCTTTGGCTCACTTGTATCATTTGACAAGAACAACATATCGCCTCGTCCTAATAACTTTTCGGCACCACTTTGATCAAGCACCGTTCTTGAATCTGCAAAGGTCATTAAGGCAAAGCATATTCTGGCTGGAAGGTTTGCTTTTATTCTACCGGTGACAATATCTGCCGATGGACGCTGTGTTGCAAGTATCATGTGAATACCTGCAGCACGAGACAATTGAAGTATTCTAATTATATACTCCTCGGCCTCTTTTTTTGATGTCATAAGAAGTTCGGCTAATTCATCAATAATAAATATAATATATGGTAGTTTTTCGGCACGGCCTTCTAGCACATCTTTGCTTTCGTTATATTCTTCCATAGATTTAACCCTTGCATCTTTAAACAACAAGAATCTTCTTTCCATCTCGTCCGCACACCAAGCAAGAGCATTTAAAGCCATTTCGGTTGTTGTTATAACAGTTGGCATAATTAAATGTGGAAGATTGTTATACATAGAAAATTCAACCATTTTTGGGTCTACAAGTATAAGTTTTACCTCATCTGGTGAAAATCTATAAATTAAACTTAAAATAATAGAGTTTATGCAAACAGATTTACCAGAACCTGTTGTTCCTGCAACAAGTAAGTGAGGTATTTT
Source organism: Clostridia bacterium (assembly GCA_017650795.1). Classification (GTDB taxonomy): domain Bacteria; phylum Bacillota; class Clostridia; order Christensenellales; family UBA1242; genus HGM11367. The sequence continues at coordinate 877 of JAGCEE010000279.1, forward strand.
TACCAAATTGAAAGTTTTAACCGTGTTGTTAATATCTTTACCAAGCGCAACAGTAAGCGCCTTCTTTGACTCTTGAAACTCTCTTGAAAGAATTATATCTTTTAAACCAACGGTTGCAATCTTTTCGTTTGGCACTTCTATACCAACTGCCCTACGTCCAGGAATTGGTGCTTCTATTCTTATATCTCCATGGCTAGATAATGCATATGCAATATCTTCCTGAAGAGCCATAACTCTTTTTACACTAACACCGGCAGGCATTTCTAACTCATATCTTGTGACAGCCGGACCAACAACTACGCCAATACATTTTGCAGAAATACCAAAAGTATCTAGCGCCATTTCTAGTTCTTCTCTTTTTCTAACAACATCGTCACTAACAAGTGCTAGATCCATACTTTCGGTTGTTAAAAGCTCTATTGGTGGTGCCACATAATCAATTTCTTTTTTCGGCATTATTGGTTGTGGTGGCTCCACGCTTTCTGGATATTCATTTATTGGATTTGAGTATTTTTGTGTATTGACACTTTCTTTAATATCGTAATCAAATTCTTTTGAATCCTTTTTTAAAGATTTTAGTACACTATTAGTAAAATCTTCAACATCTAAATCAGATGAAATTCTTGGCCTTTTTTCTTCTATAAATACCGGCTCAACCTGACTAAAATCGTCAAATTCTTTATTTACGTTTTTGTTATCCATTATTACATCATCGTTAATTTGACATACTTTATTTTCGGCATTTGTAGCATTATTAAATATATTTTCTTGCAAACCCTTTATACTTAAATCGTTATCTTCTACGATGTTAAGTTCTGGCTTACTTTTTTCTTGCTTATTTTCAATAATACTTTTTTGTTCAAATAGATTTGGTTGATTTGTTATTATGGTATTATCATCATGAATAACCTTGTTTGGAAGTGGTTTTTGACTATCGCTATTCTGCAAATTGTTAATATTATACGAATATGATGAATTGCCTGAGTTTGAAATAGGATATGACATTTTACTTGCCTTGTTTCTTAATTCTAACAAGTTTGCTTGTATTTTATCCATGTTGTTATTAGAAACAATCGTGTCATTTTTTATAGTTTCAGTTTGCTCGGAATTTTCGATACTTGGCTCAATGTCCGCAATATCTTTGTTGTCAAACATATCTTCGCTAGAAGATGCAAGAAGCCCAAGTTTTCGTTTTGCTGACTCCTGTTGATTTTCTATTTCTTCTTTTGCATCTAGCGTTAATTTTACCCCTTCTTTCTTTTTTGATTGTATTTCTTTTTTTGATTCAAGTTTTAAGTTTTGTTCAAACTCTTTAAGATTTATTTTATTACCCAGCGCAGAAGAATCGTTTGCAATTTTAATGGATTTTTTTAAATCTTCATTTTTGTTTAAATAATGAATATAGTCAACCGAAAGTGCAATGAATATGATTGCAAGCGCAATAAAGATTATATATGCGCCCAGCCTGCCAAGAGGATACAAAACTAATGATGTTATTAATCCAACTATTATACCGCCTGCCGTGGTTTTTTGCGAGTAGCACTTACCCACAAACTGCCAAAATGTTAGTCCGTCATTTTTAACTAAAATTAGTTGCAAAATGCAAAGGACAAACAATAACGACATAATTAGCAAAACACCGTACCTTTTTGGCATTACATATTTTTTATGAGCAATTAGTGCAAATCCTATTGCCATACTTGTTATAAAAAATGGATAGCAAAATAAACCCATTATTCCAAGCAAAAAACTTTTCATAAATGGAACAAAATGAGTTATTAAACAAAAAAGAGCAAGAATTGAAACAACCACACAGACTATGCCACTAAGTTTTTGATAGTCTATGTTTGATTTCTTTTTTTGCTTTTTTTCTTCAAATCTATAAATTGCCATTTTTAACCCTTGGATAAATGATAACATAATTTATTATTTATTTCAAGTTATACATAAATATTATTACAAAAATGCTGACGAAAGTTGTATGTTAAAAGCAGGCATGTCGAAAAACACAAAATAATTTATTACCAAAAAACATAAAAATTTCAAAATGGTTTAAAAATTACTCAAATATAATAAAAAGTTATAAAATATTCTCACTTACTGTGATTATTCTTATATTTTTTGCCAATATGTCGTCAATTATTGTTGGCAAAGCATTGGCTGTACATTCTGTTGGGTGCATCAAAATTAAGTCACCTGCTTTTGCCTTATTTGCCCTTTGTTTTATTATGTCCTCATCTTTATCTCGCCAATCTATCGTATCCAAACTCCACATGATTGTTTTGTATCCATAGGCCTCTGCAATTTGTACTGTGCGTGAGTTATATGCCCCACTTGGTGGTGCAAAGAGATGCATTTTTATTCCAGATATTTTAAAAACAAGTTCGTCTGTCATTGCAATTTCGTTTGCTTGTTGTTCGTCCGTGATTTTATCATGGTCTTTATGCCAATAACCATGAGAACCAATTTCGTTACCACTTTGTACTATTTTATTAAAACAATCCTCATTTTTATTAACCCATGTACCACCCACAAAAAAAGTGGCTTTAACAGACTTTTGATTTAGTGTTTCAAGTATGTTTTCAAGCCATTCATTGCCCATATACACATTAAACATTAAACTTACTGCATTATTCTTTGCATTCCCCGAATAAATTGCCTTTGTGTTATAAGAACTAAAAACCCCCTGAACTCCTCCACTATATGTTATTGTTCCAACTAGGATTATTGCGAGAATTATTAAAACATTTGCAACATAGTTTGTAAAAAATTTATGAGATATTTTCATGGTGTAATATATGTTTAAAATTAAAATAATATACAAAAATCAAGGCAAATTTGGGTTGAATTGCCTTGATTTTATATTCTTTGTAATATTTAATTGAATAAAATAAACACCACATTACACATTATTTGGGTTAAAATAATGCATTTAGTTTTTATTTGTTTAATGGGTTAATTAAACAAATTATCTTGGGTTTTTAATATTTGCCTGAGCAGCAGCAAGTCTTGCAATAGGAACTCTAAATGGTGAGCAAGAAACATATGTTAAGCCCACTTTATGACAGAATTCGATTGAAGATGGGTCGCCACCATGCTCTCCGCAAATTCCAAGTTTGATGTCTGGTCTTGTTTGTTTTCCAAGTCCAACAGCCATATTGATTAACTTACCAACACCATTTTGGTCTAGTCTTGCAAATGGGTCTGATTCGTAGATTTTATTTGAATAATAAGAACCTAAGAATTTACCAGCATCATCACGGCTAAATCCAAATGTCATTTGAGTTAAATCGTTTGTACCAAATGAGAAATATTCTGCTTCTTTGGCGATTTCGTCAGCGAGTACCGCAGCTCTTGGAATTTCAATCATTGTTCCAACTTTGTATGGAAGTTTTACGCCAGCATCTGCAATAATCTTGTCTGCTGTTTCGCAAACAATCTTTTTAACAAATGCAAGCTCTTTAACTTCGCCAACAAGTGGTATCATGATTTCTGGCTCGGTTTTAAACTCTGGATGACGTTTGTTTACAGCGATTGCGGCTTTGATTACAGCCTCTGTTTGCATTTTTGCAATTTCAGGGAATGTGACAGCAAGCCTACAACCACGGTGCCCCATCATTGGGTTGAATTCGTGAAGTGAAGCGATTATTTGTTTAATCTCTTCTACTGTTTTGCCCTGAGTTTCGGCAAGAAGTTTAATATCTGCCTCATCAGTTGGAACGAATTCATGAAGTGGTGGATCTAAGAAACGAATATTAACAGGCAAACCTTTTGCCTCTTCGTATAGTTTCTCAAAATCACCTTGTTGCATTGGTTCTAGCTTTGCAAGAGCTTTTTCTCTTTGTTCAACAGTATCACTACAAATCATTTCTCTAATTGCAGCAATTCTGTCTGGTTCAAAGAACATATGCTCTGTACGGCAAAGGCCAATACCTTCGGCTCCAAATTCAAATGCCTGATGAGCATCTTTTGGAGTATCTGCATTGGTTCTAACAGATAGTGCTTTATATTTGTTTGCCCATGCCATAATTCTACCAAACTCACCATCGTTTGTATTGGCAGGAACAGTGGCAATAGCTTCGCCATAAATCTTACCTGTTGAGCCATCAAGAGATATTATATCTCCTTCTTTGTACACTCTACCTTTTAGAGTAAAGCGCTTGTTCTCCTCGTCCATCTTAATTTCGCCACAACCAGAAACACAGCAAGTACCCATACCACGAGCAACAACCGCAGCGTGTGATGTCATACCACCACGTACAGTTAAAATGCCTTGTGCATAGTGCATACCCTCAATGTCTTCTGGTGAGGTTTCAAGACGAACTAAAACAACTTTTTCTTTTCTTTTACCAGCCTCAATAGCATCTTCGGCAGTAAATACAATTTTTCCACAAGCAGCACCAGGAGATGCAGCAAGTGCCTGAGCAACAGGCTCTGCAGCTTTTAATGCTTTTGCGTCAAATTGTGGATGCAATAATGAATCTAATGACTTAGGGTCAATTTGCATCAATGCCTCTTTTTCAGTAATCATGCCCTCGTCAACAAGGTCACAAGCAATTTTGATTGCAGCTCTTGCTGTACGTTTGCCGTTTCTGGTTTGAAGCATATAGAGGTGTTTATCCTCTATTGTAAATTCCATATCTTGCATATCCTTGTAATGATTTTCAAGTGTTTTGCAGATATCTTGGAATTGAGTGTATACCTCTGGCATAACCTCTGCCATCTTTGCGATTGGCATTGGTGTTCTAACACCAGCAACAACATCTTCACCCTGAGCATTCATTAAGAATTCACCCATAAGTTTCTTTTCGCCTGTTGCAGGGTCACGCGTAAAGGCAACACCCGTGCCTGATGTTTCGCCCATGTTACCAAAAGCCATCATTTGAACATTTACGGCAGTTCCCCAACTATATGGTATGTCGTTTTGCATTCTGTAATAATTCGCTCTTGGATTATCCCATGACCTAAACACTGCTTTGATGGCCCCAAATAATTGTTCCTTAGGGTCATCTGGGAAATCTTGACCAATCTTATCTTTGTACTCTGCTTTGAACTCGTTTGCAAGTTCTTTAAGATCATCGGCAGTAAGCTCAACATCTTGAGTCACTCCTTTTCTCTCTTTCATTTCATCGATAAGTTGCTCAAAGTATTTCTTTCCAACTTCCATTACTACATCGGAGTACATTTGAATGAATCTTCTGTAGCAATCCCAAGCCCATCTTGGGTTACCAGATTTTTTAGCAATAACTTCTACTACCTTTTCATTTAAACCAAGGTTTAAAATTGTGTCCATCATTCCTGGCATAGATGCTCTAGCACCAGAACGAACAGAAACAAGCAGTGGATTTTCCATATCGCCAAATTTTTTACCGGTAATTTTTTCCATCTTGCCGATGTATTCCAAAATTTCGGCTTGAATGTCTGCGTTTATCTGACGGCCGTCTTCATAATACTGTGTACAAGCCTCAGTAGAAATTGTAAAACCTTGTGGAACTGGCAATCCCAGATTTGTCATTTCTGCAAGGTTAGCACCCTTACCACCAAGTAGTTCACGCATAGAAGCGTTACCCTCAGTAAACAAGTAAACGTATTTTTTGCTCATATATATCTCCTTTAGAAAAAAATACTCCTACATTCTACATCATAATAAAAAAAATGGCAAATAATTATAGAAAATAAACTACAATATTTGCCAAATAATATGATTAAAAATCGTTTAAAATAATTAACTTTTAAAACAGATCATATTACAAAATGCTTTAATTCTGCATTTTTAAAATTACTCATTTGTTCACGATTATTAAAATCAACCTTTTTGTTTAGCGCAATAAGTTCTATAAAACTTGCAATGTTGTTGTGAGTGACCACCAATATATCTTTATTTTTGTATTCATTTTTTATTTTATTTACAAAACAAAGTGCACGATTGTATCCATGTTCAAAGCTTTCCATTTTGGTTATTTTGCTTCTTTCATGCCTTTGTTTTTTTTCTAATTCTGTTAATATTTTATACTTTCTTGCCGTAAAAATACCTTGGTCCATTTCGGTTATTGCTTCATCTTTGATTATTTTTACATTATGATATTTGTTGATAATGTTTGATGTTTGTATTGTTCTCATTAAAGGTGATGAAATAATTAAATCAATTTTGCTATTTGCAAATCTTTGGCTACATTTTCAACAAGTTTGTATCCAGATTTACTGAGCCTGTTTTGACTTCTGCCCTGTGTTATTCCCTTTTCATTCCACACTGTTGTTCCATGTCTTAAAACATACAAATTCATAATAACCTCTAAAACTCAATACTACAAACTATTATTTTCACATAAATCATAACAATTAACAAGTATACAAAAATGCTAAATAAGTATTTTATACCCCAACATCATTTTCAATTTTTCTTTTTGAAAAATAGCCAAAATGAGAATATTAACCGATATTACTAGAAATAAAATCTGTAATGTATTCATTTGTTTCCCTTAAAATATTATAACATGTATTTGCTTTTTTGTAAAATATTAACAAAATTTATCGCTTGTGCGAAGCGTTTTTTTTCATATATAGTAAGAAAAAAACCACACCCATCAAGGCTAGGTTTATGAATACAAACCTGCCCCAAAGTGCGATGATAAAAAATATATTTTTAAACTATTGCATTCGATAGAAATTACTTCGCATGAGAGTTCGCACCGAGTTGAGTTATGCGAAACTCGCGTTTGGTGCGAAAGAAAAAAACACGCACGTCAAGGCTAAGTTTACGAATGTAAACCTGCCCAAAAGGGCGATGTTTTTTTTGGTGGAGACGGAGAGAATTGAACTCTCGTCCGAAAAATCTTATTAGGTCTTTCTACATGTTTATTTTGTGATTTTATTTAAAGTATAGTGCGCACACAAACATGCTCACAATACCCTAGCCTAATATTTAAGATTAAACCTCAAGGCATTGGTTTAAAATTTGTGCTAGTAGAATAAAGATTTGAGATTTCTAGCACTCCCTCCCAAATCTGCTATTTACTTAAACTTAAGCAGCCATAGCAAGGCTATAATTATTGTTTGCGTTTATTCGCTTGGCATTTTTTTAGGTGGCCAAATGCCATCCACCACATGCTTTTACACTAACAAATATTTCCCGTCGAAACCATGTCGTCCCCATAAAAATATTGTTATTGTGTGTTGTGCACACACATTCGCCATATTATACTTATTATTTCTTTTTATGTCAAGTTTTAAATTTGTAGCAAAAAGATGGTTTTAAGCAAATATGTTTTTTATTACCATTTTATGTGAAAACATTTACATTAGTTCATATATTTTTGCTTTGCCCAAAAAAAACAACAACCAAGTTTGGTTATTGCTTTTATGTTAAGTTTACTTATAATCATATTGACCATTGCGAATACTATCTTTTATTTTATTTGACATGAAAATATATTCATCTTTTTTTCTTTCAGAACCATAACTTGCCATTAAACTTGCAAAATGTTCCATTTGTTTTAAAACATTCTTACTAAAACAAGATAAGATATAATATATTTCTTCTTGTGTGAAATCTATATCAATAGTATCGTTCTCAAAATTGTAAGAATATTTTTTGTTTAATCTTTTTAATGTCTCATTTAATGTATCTGCAAGCTTTGCTTCCCACACATAAGGATTATCAAAATAACTCTCTGTGTCAATTAAGCAAGAAAACCATTCTTTCCATGTTTCATTTGCAGTTAAAATATCTTGTATTATTTGCTTATAGTTTGTAGG
>JAGCEE010000280.1 GCA_017650795.1 Clostridia bacterium
ACGAGTTTTTGGACGAAACGTTTGTAAAGAACCTGTGCAAGGAATATGAAGGCACAATATATTACAACCGCTACATATTGGGACAGTGGTGCAACGCCGAGGGTTTGATTTATACTCGCTTTGCTAACGACCCAAAGAAGTATATGTGGAAAGAAAAAAATGAAGACGGCACTTATAACTTGCCAGAAGGAATAACTATTATCGGCATTGACTATGGTGGAACGAGGTCAGGCCAGGCATTTGTTTGTACGAGAATAAGCAACGATTACAAAACCATTATTACTTTAGGTAGTGAGCGACACACAGGCGACATAGATCCGGATGACTTGGAAGAACTTGAAATAGAGTTTGCAAAGAAGATGAAATATAAATATAACTGCGAAATAGATTATATGTTTCCAGACAACGAGGAAGTCGTTCTTATCCGAGGTTTAAAACGAAGGGTGCAAGAGCTTAATTGGAATACGCTGGTTCGCGGTTGCGTCAAAGAACCAATCAAGGACAGAATAAATTGTGGCAGGACAATGATTTCTTACAATATCTTTTATTACATCGAGGAAGAATGCAAAACATTCGAAGACGCACTTTCAAGCGCCCTATGGGACGAAAAAGCCAAAAAGGATACACGGCTTGATGATTTTACAACCGACATAGATACAATCGACGCGTGGGAATATTCTTGGTGTCGATACATGCGAAACATAAACGACATGATAAATAGAAGAAGATTAGAGGGAGAATAAAAAATGTTTAAAAATATAATCAAATATATCTTAACCAATGTGTTCAAGATAAATACACAAACAACAGACAAAGAAATTGACGACAACTCAAAATATGCCCGTATATACGAGAGCATAGACGACATTAACTTTAATGCTATCTTTAGTAATAAGCTAGCGAACTACACAATAAGCGATAGCAACATGAATATCGAGGGCGAAAACCCAAGGGCTGACTTGCTTGACAAAACGGGCCAATCAATGTGGAAGAAAGCCAAGAAAATCACATCAATGGCATTTGGCTACGGCGGAATTATCATTGTGCCTTATGTAAAAGGCGGAAAGATATACTATAACCTAGTTCCACAAGACCGATTAACTATTGACGAAATTGACGGCGAATTAATCACAGCAGCCACCGTCCTTGCAGAAAGAAAGGTAATCACCGGCGCGGCAAACAAAAAGGTTTATTTGCGTTGGACTAATTACAAAGTTGAAAACAATAACATGGTTATCTCACAACAATTTAGCGATGAAAAAGGTAACAAGATACCAGCGCCTGACTTTTGGAAAGATATACAAGAAGTTAGAACAATAACAAATGTTGACCGAGTTTTATTTGGATATATTAAGTCGCCAGTAAACAATCGTAGGGCGAATGACAAATATGGAGTGCCAATTACTTATGGTTGTGACGCAACTATTCTTGAAATAAAAGAAACAATGAAGCAACTTATTCGTGAATACGAATTGAAAGAGTGTTTTGTTGGTGCCGATGTTACAATGTTTAATGGCAAGAACGCACTACCAAGTAACGGCCTATTTAAAAAGATAGATAGCACCAATGATGACTTTTTCGAGGTGTTTGATCCACAGTTTAGAGATTACACAATGAGGTTGCAAGAATTATATAAGAGACTTGAACACGAAGTAGGAACTTCTTACGGAATATTAAGTGAGGTTCAATCGCAACAAGCGACTGCGACCGAAATTAAAAGAAGCATGTATGATACATTTACACTATGCAGTGACATGCAACGAAACATAGAAAAGGGAATGGACGACTTCTTTTATGCATGCAACGTACTAGCAAACGCATTTAACCTATCACCACAAGGTGAATACAATGTGGGATTTGACTGGTCTTATAGTTTGGTTGAAGATAGCGAAACAGAATGGTCACAACTTATTTGGGCAAATAATAATGGCATAGTTAAAGATGTCGAAATAAGACAATGGTTATATCCTGATGAAACACTTGAGGAAAGCCAACAAGCAATAGACGAAATAAAAGAACAAGAACCAAACGTTGAAGAATTATTAGGAACTAAAAACGAAGAATAAGAGGTTGGATATGAGAGAAACAATATTGGAATTGGGTGCAAAAGTAAAAAGAAAAGAAATGACATGGCGCGAAGCGGCCGAAAAAATGAACAAAAAACACGGCTGCAACA
>JAGCEE010000281.1 GCA_017650795.1 Clostridia bacterium
AACGTGACCGCGCAAATATTTTGGCTTAAGAACCGAAAGAAAGCCGAGTGGCGTGAAAAGGTCGAATATCAAGACAACAACGGAATTGCCAAGCTAGATGAAATATTAGGAGAAATCAAGAACAATGCTAACAAATAAGCAGAAGGAATACATTAGGAATGCCGAGCACCGCTACAACATAAAAATTGGGGCGACACGATCCGGCAAGACTTATCTTGATATTATATACACTATACCTCAACGCATACGAGAGCGAAGCGGCAAGGATGGCCTTTATGTAATAATGGGCGTTTCACGTGGAACGATAGAAAGAAACGTGCTCGAACCCTTACGAGAAAGATTTGGTAACAACCTGGTCGGAACAATCAACACGTCGAACATCGCCAGGATATTTGGCGAGCAAGTTTATTGCCTCGGCGCTGAAAAGGTCAACCAAGTTTCAAAAATACGTGGTTCAAGCATTAAGTACTGCTATTGCGACGAGCTTGCAGAATACAACGAAGAAGTGTGGGAGTTATTAAAGTCGCGTCTCGACAAACCTTATTCGTGCCTGGACGCAACACTTAACCCGGAAAGTAACACGCATTGGTTAAAAATGAACTTCCTAGACACAATCGAGGAAAAGGGCATTGACGCATACGTCCAAACATACACAATATTTGATAACGAGTTTTTGGACGAAACGTTTGTAAAGAACCTGTGCAAGGAATATGAAGGCACAATATATTACAACCGCTACATATTGGGACAGTGGTGCAACGCCGAGGGTTTGATTTATACTCGCTTTGCTAACAACCCAAAAAAGTATGCGTGGAAAAAGAAAAAGCAAGATGGCTCGTACGATTTGCCAGAAGGCATTACTGTTATTGGCATTGACTACGGAGGAACGAAGTCAGGGCAGGCGTTTGTATGTACGAGAATAAGCAATGATTACAAAACCATCATTACGTTAGGTAGTGAAAGACACACGGGCGACATTGACCCGGTTGATTTAGAAGAACTTGAAATAGAGTTTGCAAAGAAAATGAAATATAAATACAACTGCGAAATAGATTATATGCTTCCTGATAACGAGGAAGTTGTACTTATTCGAGGTTTAAAACGAAAGGTACAAGAACTTAATTGGAACACGCTCGTTCGTGGGTGTGTTAAAGAACCAATCAAAGACCGAATTAATTGTGGCAGGACAATGATTTCATACGACATATTTTATTACATCGAAGAAGAATGCAGAACATTTGAGGACGCATTATCAAGTGCCTTGTGGGATGAGAAAGCCAAAGAAGACACGAGACTTGATAATTTTACAACGGATATAGATACAATCGACGCGTGGGAATATTCTTGGTGTCGATACATGCGAAACATAAATGACATGATAAATAGAAGAAGACTAGAAGAATAAAAGAAGGAGATTTTAAATGTTTAAAGGACTAATAAAATATATCTTAAATAATATTTTTAAGATCAATACTGAAACAACAGACAAAGAAGTAAACGACAATTCTAAATACGCAAAGATTTACGAGAATATAGACGACATAAACTTTAACGCTATATTTAGTAATAAACTTGCAAATTACACAGTTAGTGATAGCACAATGAATATTGAGGGGGAAAACAAGCGAGCTGACTTGCTTAACATGACAGGACAATCAATGTGGAAGAAAGCTAAAAAGATTGTATCGATGGCTTTCGGTTATGGTGGAGTTGTAATTGTACCTTACGTAAAAGGTGGCAAGATTTATTACAACCTAGTTCCGCAAGACAGAATGACGATTGACGAAATGGATGGCGAGTTGATAACGGGCGCAACAATACTTGCCGAAGGAAAAGTTATAAAGACAAGAGCAAGTGAAAAAGTATATATGCGTTGGACTAATTACCAAATCAAAAACAACAACATGGTAATTACACAGCAATATAGTGACGCGGACGGTAATAAAATACCTGCGCCTGATTTTTGGAAAGACATACAAGAAGTTAGAACAATAACTAACGTTGACCGTGTTTTATTTGGTTACATAAAATCGCCAATTAATAATCGCAAGGCGAACGACAAATATGGCGTACCTATTACTTATGGCTGTGACGCAACCATTTTAGAAATTAAAACAACACTAAAACAAATTATTCGTGAATATGAATTGAAAGAAACTTTTGTAGGTGCGGACGCAACATTGTTTGACGGCAAAAACGCGCTACCTAAAAATGGTATATGGAGAAAAGTGGATAGTGGCAAGGATGACTTCTTTGAGGTGTTTGACCCACAATTTAGAGATTACACAACAAGACTACAAGAACTTTATAAACGCCTTGAACACGAGGTTGGAACTTCTTACGGAATATTAAGTGAAGTAAATAGTCAACAAGCAACAGCTACCGAAATAAAACGAAGCATGTATGACACATTTACTTTATGCAATGACATGCAGCGAAACATAGAAAAGGGTATGGATGATTTCTTTTACGCATGCAATGTGCTAGCGAATGCCTTTAACTTATCACCACAAGGCGATTACATCGTAGGTTTCGATTGGTCTTATGGTTTGGTTGAAGATAGCGAAACAGAATGGTCGCAACTTATTTGGGCAAATAACAATGGCATAGTTAAAGATGTCGAAATAAGACAATGGTTATATCCTGATGAAACACTTGAGGAAAGCCAACAAGCAATAGACGAAATAAAAGAACAAGAACCAAACGTTGGAGAATTATTAGGAACTAAAAACGAAGAATAAGAGGTTGGATATGAGAGAAACAATATTGGAATTGGGTGCAAAAGTAAAAAGAAAAGAAATGACATGGCGCGAAGCGGCCGAAAAAATGAACAAAAAACACGGCTGCAACA